>JANOKV010000336.1:0-2717 GCA_031419415.1 Hyphomicrobiales bacterium
TTGATGGCCGGCGCCAGCTTGGCGGTCTCGCCGGGCGTGCTCATCGATGTGAATTATCGCTTTACCTATCTGGGAAGCGTCGACGTGACGACGCCGATCAACGGAGTGGTCTCCCGCCTGTCGACCGGCGACACCCATGAACATGCGCTCCGCGCCGGTCTTCGCTGGAACGTCTGGTAAGAGCGTTCGGGCCAGTGAACGCGAAAGGGGCGGTCTTGCGACCGCCCCTTTCCATTTCGAGCATCGTGTCGCGATGTCGTGCCGCAGCTCAGTGCGCGAGCAGGGCCAACAGCAGCAGCGCCACGATGTTGGTGATCTTGATCATCGGGTTGACGGCGGGGCCAGCCGTATCCTTGTAGGGATCGCCGACCGTATCGCCGGTCACGGAGGCCTTGTGCGCTTCCGATCCCTTCAGATGCTTTTGGCCATCCTTGTCGACGAAGCCGTCCTCGAACGCTTTCTTGGCATTGTCCCAGGCACCGCCACCCGAGGTCATCGAGATGGCGACGTAGAGGCCTGTGACAATGACGCCGAGCAACATGGCGCCGAGCGCGGCGAAGGCGTTACCCGGACCCGCGATTGCCTTGATGGCATAGAAGCACACGATGGGCGACAGAACGGGCAGCAAGGAGGGGACGATCATCTCCTTGATGGCGGCTCGTGTCAGGATGTCGACGGCACGGGCATAGTCGGGCTTTTCAGTGCCCTTCATGATGCCCGGTTTCTCTTTGAACTGCCGACGCACTTCCTCGACGATCGATGATGCTGCGCGACCGACCGCTGTCATGGCGATACCGCCGAACAGGAACGGCAGCAAACCGCCGAACAGAAGTCCGACGACCACGTAGGGGTTGGACAGCGAGAACAAGGTATCGACATTGATGCCAAAGAAAATGCTGCCAGGCTTCGCAGTGCTCGCGAAGAGACGCAGGTCTTCTGTGTATGCGGCGAACAACACGAGTGCGCCCAGTCCGGCCGAGCCGATGGCATACCCCTTGGTCACGGCCTTGGTCGTGTTGCCGACGGCGTCGAGCGCGTCAGTGGTGCGTCGGATCTCCTTGGGCATCCCCGCCATCTCGGCAATGCCGCCGGCATTGTCGGTGACCGGACCGAAAGCATCGAGCGCCACGATCATGCCGGCGAGCGCCAACATCGTCGTCACGGCGATCGCTATACCGAACAGGCCCGCGAGCTTGAACGCAACGATGATGCCCGCGATGATGATCAAGGCTGGCAGGGCCGTTGCCTCGAGAGAAACGGCGAGGCCCTGGATGACGTTCGTGCCGTGTCCCGTTACCGAGGCTTGGCTGATGGAGCGCACGGGGCGATAGCCGATGCCCGTGTAATACTCCGTGACGACGATGATGCCCGCCGTCACTGCAAGGCCCGTCGCGCCGCACCAGAAGAGATCCATTCCGGTGAACGAGAAGCCGCGCACCGTGAACACCGTGCTGAGCTTCAGCATGTACTCGGTGAGGGGATAGAGAGCGATCAGCGACAACACGCCGGTAACGATGATGCCCTTGTAGAGCGCGCCCATGATAGAGTTGTTGGCGCCCAGCCGGACCGCGTAGGTGCCGATGATCGAGGTGACGACGCAAACTGCGCAGATGGCGAGCGGAAACATCATCATAGTGGCGACGACGGGCTGCCCCGCGAAGTAGATGGCGGCAAGCACCATCGTAGCGACAACTGTCACCGCGTAGGTCTCGAAGAGGTCGGCCGCCATACCGGCGCAATCACCGACGTTGTCGCCCACGTTATCCGCGATCGTGGCGGGGTTGCGCGGATCGTCTTCGGGAATGCCGGCTTCGACCTTGCCGACGAGATCGCCGCCGACGTCGGCGCCCTTCGTGAAGATGCCGCCGCCCAGACGGGCGAAGATCGAAATCAGCGATGCGCCGAAGCCGAGCGCCACGAGCGCATCGACGACTGTACGGTCGGTCGGTGCATAGCGACCCGGTGCTGTGAGAAAGGCAAAGTAGCCCGCGACACCCAAAAGTGCGAGGCCGGCCACCAACATGCCGGTCACGGCGCCCGCACGGAACGCCATGGATAGGCCGTCACCGAGCGATACTGTGGAGGCTTGTGCTGTCCGGACGTTGGCTCGCACGGACACAAGCATGCCGATATAGCCGGCAATGCCCGACAGGACGGCGCCGATCAAAAAGCCCAGTGCGACGAGCCAGCCGAGCGGCGAGAAGCCGAGCAGCAGGAAAATGACTGCGCCGACGACGGCGATGGTCGTGTATTGGCGTGCCAGGTAGGCTTCAGCGCCCTCCTGAATGGCCGCCGCGATCTCCTGCATGCGGGCTGTGCCGGCGTCTGCGGCAAGCACCGACCGGATGGTCAGTGCACCGTAGACGAGCGACAACAGTCCGCCCAAGATGATTGCGAACATCACATTGTTCATTGGTTGAGCTCCCCCGAGGTGTGGTGTGCTGGCTCGATACGCGCGACCCCATGGAACAGTAGAAATACGGACAGGCACCACCGCCCGCCGCCCATGAGAGGCCAGGATTCGTGGGCGGAACATGCCCCAACAGGTGTACTGTTGCAACACGCGATGTTGCGACACACGCGATGTTGCGGTGTCCTTTTTGCATCCACCTGAGCCGCGCCGCGGGTCATCGACACGTTTGCGAAAGACGGGTCGTGTGGTGCGCTCTACTTCACCACGGCTTCGTCGTGCAGTTTGGCAATTTGGGCGTCCGGCA
>JANOKV010000337.1:0-3821 GCA_031419415.1 Hyphomicrobiales bacterium
GAAATTGGTAGAGCAGGGCGGCCGTGGGCGCATAGATGCTGTGGCCCAGGCTCGAGAGTGGCGCCGACATTACCGGGGGCTGGCCCTCGCCGTTGGAATCGAGATGGGGAATTCCTGGATTATCTAAATCAGTCAATGGGATGCGGTGAAGAACGGCAACTTCGATCGGGTCTGGCACGACGTTATGGGCGGGGCCTCCCCAGGCCACGATCGGCGTAATCGCGAAGCCGGACCGTGTCGGGTAGTCGTCGAGGGTTCCCAAGATAGCGTCGGGTGAGAGCTCGAGGCGAAGCTCTTCGTGCAATTCGCGCAGTGCTGCCTGCTCCAGCGTCTCACCCTCGTCGAGGCGGCCGCCGGGTAAGGCGAACTGGCCCGGATGACGCCGCAGGTTGTCGGCCCGTCGCGTCAACAAAATACACGCCTGTCCCGATCCAGCGCCTCCGCCGGCCGTTTCGGCGACGACGATCACCACAGCGGCCCGGCGCAGCGTGGTGTCCTCGATCGGCTGGTGAGGAAAGGTGTCGAGGTGGCCCCGGATGCGCGCGCGCAAGTCGTCACCGAAAGGATAAGTCATTCTCACGCGTGTCCCGATTGTGGTCGGGTCCATGTTGGCACGCAATGGCGCGACATGCACGAGGCGTCTGGGCACACCGCGGCTGATGACGTTTTTCCGTCATCCCGCAAACGAGGGGCCGCAGGGCCGAGCGTCGTGCCGAAGGCGCGCAAGCATCATGGGCGGGGTCCAGCGTGAGAAGCGTGCGACGCACCCGAAATCACTCACCACACCAGCGATATTGCGCCTTTCGAGCGCTCCTTGCGCTGGGTCCCGGCGCTCGTCGCGGCGCGCGGTTGCGGCGTGGGCAACTGAAGCGCCCTGGCCGGAAATCGCGGCGCGCGACTTTCTCCTTGCGGCCATTCAATCTTCGCCCGATCGTGGCCGCCGTTCTGCAATTGGGAGAATGCGCGTGGGGTGGCTCATTGGTGTCGACGTCGGCGGCACGTTCACGGATCTGTTCGCCTTCGACCCCGGCACGCGCCGCACCGAGGTGCACAAGGTCCCCTCGACGCCGGATGATCCCTCGCGTGCCATCGTTGCTGGGCTCGAAGGGTTGCGCGACCGAAAAGGCGTGCCCATCGCCGAGATGACGCGCTTTGCTCACGGGACCACGGTCGCCACGAACGCGCTGATTCAGCGGCGCGGTGGCCGCCTCGCGCTGATCACGACGAAGGGCTTTCGCGATCTCCTGGAAATTGGCCGGCAGGTGCGGCCTCGCATCTACGACCTGCAAGCCGATTATCCGCCACCCCTGATCCCCCGCGAACGCTGCTTCGAAGCCGACGAGCGCGTCGGCCCACGGGGTGAAATTCTCACGACGTTGAGCGAGGCGGAAATCTCCCGCGTCGTCGGCGAGGTGCTGGACTCGGCCCACGGACCGCTCGACGGCGTCGCTATCTGCCTCCTGTTCTCGTTTCTCGAGCCGGTGCACGAACAGCGATTGGCGGACGGATTTCGCAAGGCCCGCCCCGACCTCCTGCTTTCCGTGTCCTCGCAGGTGCAGCCCGAGTTCCGCGAATACGAGCGCCTCTCGACGACGGTGCTCAACGGCTTCCTGCAACCGCAGCTCACCCGCTACCTCGATAATCTGGGTCGGGCGGTGCGCCACGTCGCGCCGGACGCCGTCATCGGCATCAATCAATCGAGCGGCGGCCTGATGTCGATCGAGCGCGCGGCCGCCATGCCCATTCGCACGGCCTTGTCGGGGCCGGCGGCTGGCGTCGTCGGCGCGGTCCACATGGCCAAGCTCTCCAGCAAGCCCGATATCGTCACCTTCGATATGGGCGGCACATCGACGGACGTGTGCCTCATTCGCGCCGGCAAGGCGGAGATGACCTTTGGACGCGAAGTGGCGGGTTTCCCCGTGCGTCTGCCGGCGATCGACATCCACACGATCGGCGCGGGGGGCGGTTCGATTGCCTGGTTCGGGCCAGATGGGCTGCTGAAGGTCGGGCCGCAAAGCGCGGGCGCGGTGCCGGGTCCGGCTTGCTACGGCCGTGGCGGCGCCGAGGCCACGGTCTCCGACGCTAACGTGGTTCTGGGTCGGCTGCCCGTCGAATTGCTCGGCGGCGATATGCAACTCGATCGATCCGCTGCCGTGGCCGCAATCACGCCCATTGCGCAGCGGCTCGGCATGAGCGTCGAGCAGGCAGCGTTCGGCATCCTACGTATCGTCAACGCCAACATGATGCGCGCCATCCGCACCGTCTCGATCGAGCGGGGCTACGATCCGCGACCGTTCGTGCTGATGCCCTTCGGAGGGGCTGGTGGACTGCACGCGGCCGATATCGCCGCCGAACTCGGCATGCGCGAGATCCTGGTGCCGTTGGCGCCCGGCATCTTGTGCGCCGAAGGCCTCGTCGTCGCGGACCTGAAGGAGAGCTTCGTCGCCACCTGCCGCACGCCGCTCGCGGGTGATCTGGCGCCGGTCACGGCCCACCTCGTGCGCCTGTTGCGCGCAGCCGACGACTGGTGCCGCGTCGAAGGCATCACACCGGCCGATGCGCAGCGCGATCTGATCGTCGATATGCGCTACATCGGCCAAAATTACGAGCTGGGCGTGGCCGTCCCCGATGGAGACCGATTGCCGTCGATCGATGTTCTGGCACGCCTCTTTTTCGCCGAGCATGCGCGCAGCTACGGACATCACGACCCCGACGCACCCGTCGAGATCGTCAACCTGCGTCTGACGGCGATCGGACGCCTCCCCGCCACCGCGCCACCCGTCGCTACCCCTCGGCCGGACGCACGCCCCATCGGCCGCCGCGCGATCTGGTTTGCGGCCTCCGGCGCCGTCGAGGCCGAGGTCTGGCGCCGCGCCGACTTGGGGGTGGGCACGCGTATCGCTGGTCCAGCCGTCATCGAACAACTCGACGCCACGACCCTCATTCCACCCGGCGCGACCGCCGTGGTCGACGACGCCTTGAATGCCCTCATCCGGTTGGAACCTTGAAAATTGTCCCGAAATGACCGCCCTCGATAAATCACCAGCCTGACGCTTGCCGATGCCGACGCGGGTGATAGTGTGTCCCCGAAAACGCAGGATCGACACTGCCCCCACAACCCGAAGGAGACCCCTCGAATGACGCGTCGAAGTTGGACGATTGCCGCTGTGACGGGCGCTCTGTTGGGCCTGAGTACGGTTGCGGCGAGTGCGCAGACGACAAAGTTGAAATTCTCGTCGGCGTTCCCGCAGTCGACGCTGATCTATGAGAACTTCATCTGGTGGGCCGATCGCGTGAAGGTCGCCTCGGGCGGTCGTCTCGAAATCGAAGTGTCGCCGCCAGGCTCCATCGTGCCCGCCTTCGAAGTTTTGGATGCCACCCACAAGGGCGTGCTCGACGGCACGCACTCGGGCGCTGCGTACTGGGTCGGCAAGAACCGCGCGGCCGCCCTCTTCGGCGTTACGCCGGGCGGCCCCTTCGGCATGGACATGATGGACTACCTGGGCTGGCTGCACGACGGCGGCGGCTTGGCGCTCTATCACGAGTTCTACCAAGTCGAACTCAAGCGCAACATCATCGTCTTCCCGATGACGTCGGTTTCCAACCAGATTCTGGGCTGGTTCAAAACACCGGTGAAGAGCTGGGAAGATTTGAAGGGCCGCAAGTGCCGCCAGACCGGTCTCACGGCCGAAGTCTTCCAGAAGTCGGGCATGGCCACCGTCAATATGCCCGGCGGCGAAATCGTCCCGGCAGCCGAGCGCGGCGCCATCGAGTGCGGCGAGTGGGTCGGCCCGGCAGAAGACATGAAGATCGGTTTCCAT
>JANOKV010000338.1:0-5226 GCA_031419415.1 Hyphomicrobiales bacterium
ATTTGGCCTGGATAGCGCCAGGAAGGGTCGCGATGATGCGGCAGCATTGATCGTGCCGCGGCGATGATGATCGGATGTTTCTGTGCGCGACGAACGTGAAGCAACCCGTTTGATGGTGGTGCTCGAGCCCGGCGAAGGCGCGCGAGAGCGCTTGATGGCGGCCGTGCAGGCAGCATCAATCGCGTGCGTCATCCTGAAGCCCGGTTCGGGAGACTCCGATCGGGTCGGCGAAGCGGCGAAGTTGCTGAAAATAGCGCGCGGCGCTGGCGCCATCTGCCTAATCGTGGACGACGCGGATCTCGCGCGCACGTTGGCGGCGGACGGTGTGCACCTATCGGCGGGTGGTGACACCGAGGTTCGCTACCCATCGGTCCGAGCCGCGTTGTCCGCACATGGATCTGTCGGCGTCGATGCTAGTGGCTCGCGTCACGTGGCGATGTCGGTGGGTGAAGTGGGCGCTGATTACATCGCATTCGGACCCCTGGCGTCGATCGGCGATACGCGCGGCGGAACTGAGACACGCCTCGATCTGATTGCCTGGTGGGCCGAAGTTTTCGAGCTTCCCTGTGTCGCCATGGACATTGCTTCGCCTGGCGATGCGCGCGACCTCGCGTTGGCCGGCGCGGACTTCGTCGCCGTGACGTTGGCGGCGGGGCGGTCGCCAGCGTGGGTCGCGGAAACCATACGCGAGATAGCTGCTGCGCTCGGCGAAGCAGCGCTCATGAGACCGGAGTAGAGCATCATGCGGCAGGCAACCGGACGCGCGCAGGCTTTCGTCGCGATCATGGCTTGGTGTGCTTTGCAATCGTCCGCCAACGCACAGTCGCCATCCTGGCAGGAGCGTACCATCGCGACGCCGACACCTCCAAAGGCGTCGGGACGACCCTCAACGACCGTCAAGAGCCAGGATATCGCCCCATCGCGCGTTCCCACAGGTCCGTTGGGGGCCTCGGGCATCAACAGTCCGAAATCGGGGGGAGAAATATCACTCGGGTCCTCGACGGCGCCGACGAACAGTGTCGGCCAGACCCATGCGGCTGACGACAACGCGGCCTATGAAGCCTTCGACCAAGGCAAATATCTCACCGCGCTCACCCTGGCGCAGAAAGCCGCCGCGGCCGGCGATGCGATTGCGCACACGTTGATCGGACGCATCTACGCGGAAGGATTCGGCGTGCCCAAGGATGCCGCGTCTGCTGCCAAATGGTACGCGCGGGGGGCTGAGCTTGGAGACATCGAGTCGGCCTTCGCACTCGGCGTGCTGCATGCCCAAGGGGCCGGCGTCGCCAAGAGTTATCCCGATGCCGCGCGTTACTTCGAGACGGCCGCGCTCAAAGGCCATTCGCTCGCTAACTACAACTTGGCGCTGTTATTCTTGAAGGGCGAAGGTAAACCGTTCAATCCCAAACGTGCGTTCGGCCATATGCGCTATGCGGCCGAACAGGGCGTCATCGCGGCCCAGTACGATTTGGGGACACTCTATGCAACGGGGGAAGGGGTCGAGCCTAACGCATTCGAGTCCGCGCTGTGGATCGGAAAAGCCGCAGCACAGGGGCATACGGAAGCCCAGGTGGACTATGCCGTCATCCTCTTCAAGGAGCACGATCTGCCGCCCGACCAAAAACTCACCTTGCGCAAGCAGGGTTACACTTTGCTCCTTTCCGCTGCGGAAAAAGGTCTGCCGATCGCCCAGAACCGTCTCGCACAGGCCTTCGCCAATGGTCTTGGGGTGGATAAAAATATGGCCGATGCCATGAAATGGCATTTGGTGGCCAAGTCGGCCGGCGTCGACGATGAAACCTTGGAAGGCCTGTTGCGCAGACTATCGAAATCCGATCGCGAGAAAGCTCAGCGCTCGGCTGACGAGTGGCTCGAGCGTGCCGTGGTGCAGTGACCTTCCCGGTCGAAGTCGCATCGGCTTTCACTAAAAAAAGATGTAAAAAGATATTTTTGACTTACAGCGGCGCGTGAGATTGTTATTGGCTTGCCGTCGATGAAGTGGAGCGATCGATACATCGTTCGCTCCAACGAGGGCCGCCTCGGCCAACTTCAGTCGTGGTTGATTGGGAATGAAGGGGAGCTGTTGCGTTTCGAGGGCTGCATTCTGGCCCTGCGCTGAAAGGTCTCGGAGTCCATCGGAGTTTTGCGGCTGCTCGTTTGCGCCTCGATGCCGACTATCCGCGTTGACACAGGAATTGCGTGGCCGTTCGTCCCCGTGCCCGATCAATCGAACCGATGTTGGTACTTCAAATGGACATACATCCTTTAGATCGCACCGTGCTTTTCATCGATGGCCCAAATCTGCATGGCACAGCGAAGGCGCTGGGTTTCGATGTCGATTTTAAAAAGCTGCTCGTGCTCTTCAAAAGCCAAGGTCGCTTGATTCGGGCGATCTATTACACGACCGTCCTCGAGCAGGAGGAGTTCGTGTCGATCAGACCTCTGGTCGATTGGCTCGAGTACAACGGCTTCACTCTCGTGACCAAGCCCGCCAAAGAATTCGTGGACTCGCTAGGGCGGCGACGACTCAAAGGAAGCATGGACGTCGAGCTTGCCGTCGACGCGATGCGTCTCGCGTCGCAGTTCGATCATGCGATCCTGTTCACCGGGGATGGGGATTTTCGCAGCCTCGTGGCCGCTTTGCAGCTCCAGGGCAAGCGCGTCAGCGTCATTTCTACCTTGCAGGCGTCCTCGATGGTGTCGGACGACCTGCGCCGGCAAGCTGATCAATTCGTGGACCTGGCGGACCTCGAGAGGCAGTTGGCGCGCACGTCTGGATCGCGGCGACACGGCTCAGGACCGGATCGATACGAGACACGGGATGCGTCACCGCGCGATGCCCGTGCTGACGATCCCGATGAGCACGACTCCGGACCCGCAGGCCCGATGGAGCCCGACACGTACGCGGGGCCACCTTCGCAGCGCGACCCCGATGGGCTGCCCAGCTTCGATTCGCGTCCACTCGACAGCCCGACACAGCGCCCGCGCGGCCGTCGTCCGACGAAGTGAACTGCCGCCTCAGGTTGGCCTTCGCCCCAAGAAATCCCACGTTGCCCGTGCCATCAGCGCGAGCCGCTGTGATGGGCTGAGTTCTGGATGGCTGAGCGCCATTGGAACCTCGACGCCGATCGGCAGGTCGACCGGCAACGCGGCCATGAGGGTCGAGAGATCCAGAGCGCCATAGCCGGGCAAGAGTCGGGCGTTACGGGCTTCGTAGGCGAGATCTGCAGGCGGTACGCGCACGGCGTCACAAATCTGGAACGTCCCGAGCAGGCCGCGATCGAGAGCGCGCAACTGGTCGAGGCTGCTGTCAGACCGATAAAAGTGCAGTGCGTCGACGAGCACGTGGGCATTCGCGGCGTCAGCACGCCTAATCACGTCGACTGCGTCCGCGAGCGATCGCACGGCGCGAAACGGCATGAACTCCACATCGATGGCAAGGTTGAACGGCCGCCCCAACGCACAGACGGCGGCGAGCTTATCCGCCACGATCGCGAAATCAGGATCGTCGCCGGCTGCCAGCACCCGCGTTGCGCCCACCGAGGCGCCAGCCTCGAAGATCGCCTCTAGGGACGCGACGTCGAGCGCACGCGAAAGCGACACGACCTCGATATAAAAGACGCCGACGCCGGTCGCCTTCACCCGCTCGAGCGTTGCGCGCCGCAACCGCGAATCATCGAGCGGATAAGCGGGGGAGCCTGGAACCGTCTGCAGCATGCGCAGGCTGGTCGAGGCAAACCCTGTCGCCGAGACCAGATCGATGAGGTCGGGCGGCCCCACGTCGAGCGCCGCCAAATGGGCGAATGATAGGGGCGTCGCGGTCGTGGCGGTCATTCCTGTAACTCCTCTTGCGCCGGGCGGCTTGCGAATGGCACATCTACCGCTGCACCACCCCTGCTTTCGCGCGAGGACACGGATCGATGCCCAAGCCCGTCTATATTTTGAACGGCCCCAACCTGAACCTTCTCGGCACGCGTGAGCCGCAAATCTATGGCTCGACGACGCTCGGCGAGGTCGAGGCAGCCTGTCAACAGCGGGCGAAAAGCGTGGGTTTCGAAATCAGCTTCCGCCAGACCAACCACGAAGGTCAACTCGTCGACTGGATCCAGGAGGCCGTCGGAGTAGCTGGAGGCATCATTATCAATCCGGCAGCTTATACACACACCTCGGTTGCGATCCTCGATGCGCTCAAGAACTTCGCCGGCCCGATCATCGAGCTGCATATTTCAAATCCGCATCAACGCGAGGAATTTCGGCATCGTTCGTTCGTGACGCCGGTCGCCACCGCCACGTTGGCCGGTTTCGGTGTTTACGGCTATGGCCTCGCATTGGAAGCGATGGCGCACCTGATCGCGACGCGCAAGACGGCGTGATAATGTGGGCGGGATTATCGGAGTGGGGGCATGACGAAACGAGCGGCATGTTTGATCGGCTGGCCGGCGAAGCACTCGCGCTCGCCGAAGCTGCACGGATGGTGGCTGCAGCACTACGGCATCGATGGCGCCTATCGGGCCGAAGAGATCAGCCCCGAGGACTTCCCGGCGTTTATTCGCAATCTCGCCGTCAACGGGTATGCCGGCGCCAATGTGACGCTGCCGCACAAGGAGATGGCGCTGGCGCTATCGGAGCCCGATGCGCGCGCCAAAGCCGTCGGCGCGTCCAACACGCTGTGGTTCGACAACGGGCGATTGCTGTCGACCAACACCGATGTCGAGGGGTTCCTGTTTGCGCTCGATGCCTCGGCGCCGGGTTGGGATCGCCGATCGACAAGCGCCGTCGTGCTTGGCGCCGGTGGAGCGGGCCGGGCGATCGTCTACGGCTTGAATGAGCGGGGAATTTCCACGATCCACGTGGTCAATCGGACATTCGAGCGGGCGCGCGAGTTTCGCGATCTATTCGGCTCCAGTGTTTACCCCGCGCCCTGGGAGGATTTACCCCGCCTGCTCGAGGGCGCCACGCTGCTCGTCAACACGACGTCGCTCGGCATGAAGGGATATCCTGAACTCGAGATCGACCTGACCCCTATGGCTAGCGGAGCCGTCGTTGCGGATATCGTCTACGTACCTTTGAAAACGCGTCTCCTCCAAGCGGCGGAGCGGCGCGGCTTTGCGACCTCAAATGGCCTCGATATGCTGCTCCATCAGGCCGTGCGGGGGTTCGAGCTTTGGTTCGGTATGCGCCCTCGGGTCGCCGCCGAACAACGGGCGATGCTGGTCGCGGATATCG
>JANOKV010000339.1:0-12511 GCA_031419415.1 Hyphomicrobiales bacterium
CGAGCAGGCTGCGAGCTGCTGGCTGCACGTCGGTCTTGAGCCATTTGTCGAGCGCGACCACCATGTCACAGGTAACGATCGCTGGCGGATTGATGGTGACCTTGGGCGCGGTTCCGATGCTGCTGAGCTCGACAGGAGCCATTGCCCCGCATTCGCCGTCATTGAGCGGATCGACGGGTGTCGTGACGGCGGAAATCTTGGCCAGAACCGCAGCGCACTGCGCGCGCGCCAGATCGACATCCTCTTTTTTCCAGCCATTGATCAGTGCGGGCGGTTCTGCTTGCGGCAACACCCTTGGCCATTGGGGGGAGGCCTTGTCGATGCCGGACGGGGCAGGGGACTTGCTATCTGGCGCGGCGAGCGGCGGTGCGGCTGGCGGCGCGACCAAAACTGTGCTCGATACGGCTGGGGCCTTGACAGTACGCCCGTCCGTCGCCGTTTGCGCGCGCGCGTTCGAAGCGACTGCAAGGCAGATCGCTAGGGCAGTCGCACTGGTGCTAAAGCGCGGCATGCGAGGTCTCGAGCTGAACCCAGGGAGCCATCGAATCACGAACTCTGAGAATTTGCTGATTTGGCTCCCCGTGTACAGGCAAAATGGTGGGCAACGGGCTGGAATTCAATCGTTTTGCGGTGGATTGCGGGGATTGGTCTCTGCGGGCTCGAAGGAGGCGCACCCATGTCGGGCCTTTCGATAGGAAGGCGCGGTGCAGCCGCGGTGGTGACGCTCGATCGGCCGGACCGCCGCAATGAGGTCTCGATCGACATGCTGGAGAGCATGGCCAATGCTTTGAGGGCGTTGGGTCGCGATCCAATGATCTATGGGGTGGTGATCAAATCCGCCGTGTCTGGGGTGTTCTCAGTCGGCCGTGACGAGAGCGAACCGAGCGGTGTGGTCGCGCGCGACGCGGCGGCGGTTCGTGCGGCGCGCCGTCAGGAGTACGCGCTGTGCTGGCAACTCGAGTGTTTTTCCAAACCGATCGTGTCCTTGATCGATGGACAGGTGGCTGGAACCGGCAACGGCCTAACCCTCTACGGCACCCATCGGGTTGCCGGAGAAAATTACGCCTTCCAGGCGCTGCACGAATCGAATGCCCTCGTCCCCGATTGCGGGACACTGTACGCGTTGGCCCGTATGCCGCACGCCATCGGGCGTTATCTGGCGTTGACGGGTCGCACGATCGGCCGCGCCGACGCCTATGCGCTGGGGCTCGTCACGCACTGCATCGCGGCGGTTCGATTTGCCGTCATCGAACACCTGATCGCCGAAGCGGAACCTCTCGACCCCACACTGGATAGTCGGCACGAAGAACCGGGCGCAAGCTCGCTGCTGCTCGACGGGGAGAGAGTGCAATCGGTCTTCGGTGGCTCCCGATTGGACGAGACGATGGAGCGACTGCGCACCGCTTCAGGCGGCGATAGGGCGTGGGCGGACGCGGTGTTGGCTGATCTCGCGCAACGCTCACAGTTGGCGCTTGCACTGACCGACGAAGCCCTTCGGCGCGCCGCAACCCTCGATATCGATGGGACGCTCCAGCAGGATTTTCGCCTAGCTTGGCATACTCTGCGCGACGTCCCCAGCCGGCAAGGCTTGGCAATTTCCCAGGCCGACGTAGACGGGTTCTTCGCATCTCTGGGCGCTGACGATCTGGTGCTGCTGCCACGCGCGCAGATGCAGGCGGGACGTGGATGACGCCTTAACGGTTTGCGGGCGTCTGCTCGGTGTTGGTCGGCGCGATTTTGCCGCCGCGCAACTCATCCCGCGCAAGGCGCTGCACGAGCGGCTGGGTCGGCAGACCCGTCACGGGTAGCCCGCTCGCTTCCTCGTAGGCCGAGATGGCCGCTTTGAGTGCAGGCCCATACGTACCGTCGACCCGCCCCGCATAGTGATTGCTCACTTTCAAGCGTTCCTGAAGGTCGCGGATCGCCGCCGTCGTGGCTAGGATCTGCAATGTCCGCAGGGGCTCGATCTGCGCAGCGAACGCGCTCGCGTTGATGGCCGTGTTTGCGACGATGTCGGTTTTCTGGCGTGCGGGAGGGACGGCCTGGGCGGGAATTCTGGATTGGACGTAGGTTCCGACATTGATGCCGATGACGACGGGGCCGTCGGGCCCATCCAGAAGAAGTGGAGAGCCCGAAGATGCGCCGCCCGTATCGCAGGTGTGCAGAATCAACTGTTCGGCGTCGATAAAATCCGGCGCAATGGCCGACCATTTGGCGACGTCGTAGTCACGCGCAACGGCGCAGGGTTGGGAGTAGGCCGGTCGCCAGGGTGCGAAGTCGCGATGATAGGCAATCTGGAAAACGCGGCCGGCTTTGGCCTCCGCCATGATCGCGTCGGAGGAGAGAACTTTCACTGCGAGACTTTTGGTGGGGCAACTGTTGGCGGGCACGCGCACCAGAGCCCAATCGTAGGCGGCGTCGATCGGGGGGCGCACTTTCAGGCGGAAGTCTCCACTCAGAATGTGCTGGGCCGCCGCGCCGTTAGCCGCGCCTTCCACTTTCACGAAGGCGCGAGAGCGATCGAAATTGCGCGCGAAGCGGAACTCTGCGTAGCGCACAGGGGCAGTTTGGCCGCGCGCCATGCAGTGGGCAGCCGTCGCGATCAGGTTATCGGCGACGCAGAAAGCCGTGCACACGGTGCGCGATTGATTGTTGAAGAGGAGGCCTGTCAGCTCGGCGATACTCTGCAGGCGCGCCGGCACAGCCGTCCGATCATCGGTACCGAAGACGGCCGCGCTCACCGCTCCAGCGACGCCAAGCCATACAAGAAGCGCGACAAAGGTTGCGCACACAGGCCAGCTACGTTTCATTGTCGGCCAGCCGCCTTGGGAAAAAACTACCGGGCCACGTCACCTATCAGAAATTCACACCGAAGCCTCGGCGTTACGACGAATTAATGCTGCCGAAAGGTGGCTGTAAGGCGACGCTTGTTATAGCCCTTGGTCAACAGCCAGTTTCAGCGCGCTGACAGAAAGGTCTTCGAAGATGATTGCAGACCCGTTTACTTCCCGAAAAACTGTCTTGAGCCGGCTTGATGACGCTGTGGGACGGCGGGGTCGCATTTATGGATTGATGGGCGCGGGCCTTCTCGGACTGACTTTGATCGTGCCGAATGCGCCCCTCCAGGCGCAGCGCGCGGAGGCGCCCGCAGTGCAGACGCCGATGGGCCGCGCCCCTCTATCGTTTGCCGATATCGTCGAGCGGGTGAAACCGGCCGTCGTCAGCGTCAATGTCGATGGCGCCAGCAGAGTGGCGCGCGGTGGCAAGGGCGGCGGCGGCGGGGTTCCCGACCTGCCCGATGATCACCCGTTGAACGAGTTCTTCAAGAACCTGCCCAAAGAATTCCGCGGACCGCAGGGGCCGCAAGGGCCTCAGGGACAGCAGGCTCCCAGGCCCAGCCGTGGCCAGGGATCGGGCTTCGTGATCTCGGCGGACGGTTTCGTGGTGACGAACAACCATGTGATCGACGGCGCGACGAAAATTCAGGTGAGCTTCGACGAGAACAGAAAGTTCGACGCCGAACTCGTCGGCGCGGATTCGCGCACCGACGTGGCCTTGCTGAAAATCAAGTCGAGCCAGCCGTTGCCGTTCGTGAAATTCGCCGAGAAAGTGCCGCGCGTCGGGGACTGGGTGGTGGCCGTTGGCAATCCATTCGGGCTCGGTGGCACCGTGACGGCAGGCATCGTCTCCGCGCTCGCCCGCGACATCGGTTCTGGGCCATACGACTTCATGCAGATCGATGCGGCGGTGAACCGGGGCAACTCCGGTGGCCCGACGTTCAATCTCGATGGTGAGGTGGTGGGCGTCAATACGGCGATCTATAGCCCTTCGGGGGGCAACGTCGGTATCGCCTTCGCCGTGCCCGCGAGAACGGCGTCCGAGGTGGTCGCACAGTTGCAGAACAAGGGCTCGGTCAGCCGCGGTTGGCTGGGCGTCAAGATCGAGAATGTCGACGAAGACAAGGCCGCGAGCTTGGGATTGGCCGAAACGCGCGGCGCGCTGATCAACGAAATTACGCCCAATGGCCCCGCCGCCGCTTCGACGCTGCGGGCGGGTGACGTGATCTTGTCACTCAACGGAGCGCGGATCGAAAACAGTCGCGATCTGGCGCGCAAGGTGGCCGAGTTGGCCCCCGATAGTAAAGTCGACATCAACGTGTCGCGTTACGGCAAGACAGAGACCGTCTCGATGAAACTCGGGACGTTCCCGGGCGCTCAGGAGGTGGCCAAAGCCGAGCCGGCTCCAGCCAAGCCGCAGTCGACGGAATTGAGCCAGCTCGGTCTTTCTCTGGCGACCCCACCGGCGCCGACCGGCAAGTCGGCTGCAAAAAACGGCGGCGCGGTCGCCGGCGTGCTAATTACCGATGTTGACGCCACGTCGGATGCGGCGAGCAAGGGCCTCAAGGCTGGTGATATCATCCTCGACGTCCAGGGGCAGACGGTTGCAACCCCTGCCGATGTCGAGACGGGTGTCAAAAGCGTGTCGGCTTCAGGTCGTCCTGCGGTACTATTGCGCGTCAAATCCGGCGACAACGTACGCTTCATCGCCGTGCAATTGAAGAAGAGCTGAAGGCCAGGCTTTTCAGATATCACTCGAGTGGCGCGTCCGGTTGTCCCTGGCGCGCCCTTCGTCATAGATGCACCGGCAGGCGCAATCGAGGATCGGCATGCGCGTTCTCGTCATTGAAGACGATCCAGAGATCGCGCATTTCGTCCAGCGTGGCCTCAAAGAGATTGGCCACGGCGCCGAGATCGCAGGCGACGGCGTGACGGGCCTGGATGCCGCGCGCGATGGGGGCTTCGATGTGTTGGTCGTCGATCGCATGCTGCCCGGCCGCGACGGACTGTCGGTCATCCAGGCTCTGCGTGCCGAGGGCAATCGCACACCGGTCCTGATTCTCTCGGCGCTGGGCGAGGTGGACGATCGGGTGAAAGGCCTCAAGGCCGGCGGCGACGATTACCTGACGAAGCCCTTTGCCCTGTCTGAACTGCTCGCCCGCATCGAAGCGCTGGCACGGCGGGTGTCGCCCGAGGAGACGGCGACCCGCTATGCGGTTGGCGATCTCATCCTCGATCGCCTGACCCACAAGGTGACGCGCGGTGGGGAGGGCATCATTCTCCAGCCGCGGGAGTTTCGCCTCCTCGAGTACCTGATGCGCAACGCCGGCCAGGTCGTCACGCGCACCATGCTGCTGGAGCACGTCTGGGATTATCATTTCGATCCGCAAACCAACGTCATCGACGTGCACATCTCCCGGTTGCGGTCGAAAATTGACAAGGGCTTCGACAAGCCACTGCTGCACACGGTGCGCGGCGCCGGTTACATGATCCGCCATGGCAGCGGCTAAGCTTCTGCAATCGTCGGTGTTCCGGCTGACCTGGGCCGCGACCGTCGTGCTCGGACTGGCGGCGGCGGCCGCCGTCGGTTTGATCGGATGGAGCGCTAACAGCCGCCTTACCCAATCCACCGAGACGGTCGTGGAGCGCGATGCCGCCGACCTCAGGCGAGCCTTTGAAACAGGCGGCATGGAGGCCCTGACGAGCGCGGTGCGCGTGCGCAGCAGGCTGGCGGGCGGAGGTCTCTATTGGCTCGCCGACAGCAATGGCCACCCGGTCGCTGGAAATCTCGACAAACACCCAGCCGAACTCGGACCCAGCCGGCGGACAGGGACGTTCACTTATCGCATTACCTCTTCGCAAGGCGAAAGCGCGCGCGTCGGCGCCGGCATCCTCGTCGATGTCGAAGGTGGCGGCATGCTGGTGGTGGCGCGCGATGTGGCAGACCAGCGCGCTCTGCTCTCGATGATGTACCGTGATCTGGTGCTGGGGCTCGGCGGATTGGCCATGGCGGGCATCCTCGGCGGCTTGCTGCTGGCGCGCTATATTCTCAGTCGCATCGAGGCCATGTCGGCGGCGAGCGAAGCCATCATGGCCGGCAATTTCTCCGGTCGTATTCCGCGACGGGATGCCGGCGATGAACTCGATAGGTTGGCGGATCATCTCAACGCGATGCTGGAGCGCATCGAACGCCTGATGGCGGGCATGCGCGAGGTTTCGGACAACATCGCTCACGACCTCAAGACCCCCCTGAACCGATTGCGCAATCGTGCCGAGCAGGCGTTGGGCGACCAGCGCGGCAGCGCGGCGTGGCGCGAAGGCCTCGAGCGCACGATCGAGGAAGCCGACGCGCTGATCAAGACGTTCAATGGCCTGCTGCTGATCGCGCGATTGGAAGCGGGTGCTGTCGAAGAAAGTCTGGCCGTCGTCGATCTCGCCGAAATCGTGCGGGGACTGGTCGAACTCTACGAACCGGTGGCTGAGGATGCTGGGTTCCAAATCATCGCCCCTCCGGCGATGCCGGCCCATGTGCGCGCCAATCGACAGCTCATCGGCCAGGCCGTCGCCAATCTCATCGACAATGCCATCAAATATGCGCAGCGCGTCGAAACGGATGCGGCAGAGAAGACGGTTACGGTCGACATTGCGGTCACGGGGGACATGGTGCTGATCAGCGTCGGTGATCGGGGGCCGGGCATTCGCGAGGCGGATCGTGAGCGGGCTCTGCAACGCTTCGTGCGTCTCGACCCCAGCCGCACGACGTCGGGTACGGGGCTAGGGTTGAGCCTCGTGGCGGCCGTTGTCCAAATGCATCGCGGAAGCATGCGTGTGGAGGACAACGCGCCTGGCTTGCGGGTCGTGCTCGTCTTGCCGCTGGCAAAACCGCATGCCTTGCCCGAAAGTGGAGCGGATCGGGAGAGGGTCGTGGGGGATCGAAAGGTCGAGGCATGACGCGCGCAGCCACGGACGCCACGTCGCTGGCGGCACGACTGACGACCGCGCCTATTGTCCACGATAGCGCGCACGCGCATGCCATGATCGCCGATCTGATCGCGGACAGCGCTGAGCTGGCGTGCCACGCAACGCTCGTGGACTTGATGGCGCGCGACCCGGTGCGGCGGTTGCTTCTGGGGGTTTTCGACCTCTCGCCGTACTTGTCGGCCCTCGTGCGCCGCGATCCTGAACGGCTGGTGCGCGTGCTACGCGCCTCTCCGGACGTTCTACTCGCGGATTTGACGGCCGCGCTCGGTGACGACATTGCAGCGTCCGCCACGATCGCCGAGGCGATGCGAGGGCTGCGCCGCCACAAGTCCGAGGTCGCATTATTCGTGGCCCTGGCTGATCTCGGCGGGGTCTGGACCGTCATGGACGTGACCCACGCGCTCACCACGACCGCCGATGCGGCGACGGCTGCCGCCATCCGCTTTCTCTTCTGTCAGGCGACTGCGAGGGGGGACTGGCTTGCCGAGAAGGCAGGGCGGCCCGAGATTGGCTCCGGTTATATCGTCATCGGTATGGGCAAACACGGTGCATTCGAGCTCAATTACTCGAGCGATATCGATCTGATCGTGTTTTTCGAGCCTGATCTGGCACGGCTCAAATCTGGGCTCGAGCCACTCGCTTTTTTCGTGCGGATGACGCGCGATCTGGTGAAACTGCTGCAGGAGCGCACCGAAGATGGCTATGTTTTCCGCACGGATTTACGCTTGCGGCCGGACCCTGGCGCGACGCAGATCGCCATTTCCGTGCCAGCGGCGCTCAACTACTACGCGAGTTTTGGCCAAAATTGGGAACGCGCGGCCCTGATCAAGGCGCGGGCCGTGGCTGGCGATGTCGAAGCGGGCCGCCGCTTCCTTGCCGACTTGGCGCCGTTTATCTGGCGTAAATATCTCGACTATGCGGCGATCGCCGACATTCACGCGATGAAGCGCCAGATCCACGCCTTCCGAGGCTTCGGGGAAATCGGCGTCGCGGGCCACAACATAAAGCTGGGGCGAGGTGGGATTCGCGAGATCGAGTTTTTTGTCCAGACCCAGCAATTGATCGTTGGAGGTCGCCAACCGGATCTGCGGGTGGCGGACACGTTGACGGCTTTGCAGAGGCTCGTGCAGGCCAAATGGATCTTGCCCGAGGTCGAGGCCGAGCTTGCAACCGATTATCGCTTCCTGCGGACGATCGAGCACCGGCTGCAAATGATCTCCGACGAACAGACGCAGACGCTTCCCGATGAGGGGTCGGGTATCGAGCGTCTCGCCCGATTTTCCGGCTACTTCGATGCGGCGGCATTTTCTTCCGCCCTGGTTGCGCGACTGGGCAGCGTGCAGCGTCATTATGCGGCCCTGTTCGAGCATGTTGCCGAGCTGACCAGCAGCGGCGCCAACATGGTATTTGCCGGCGAAGCGGACGATCCAGCTACCGTCGAAACGTTGGCGAAGTTGGGCTACGATCGGCCCTCTGCTGTGATCGCCGCCGTGCGTGGCTGGCATCATGGGCGCTATCCAGCCGTGCGTACGCCACGCGCCCGCGAGCTGCTGACCGAAGTGCAACCCTTGCTGGTTGAAGCCCTTTCAGAGACGGCCGATCCCGACTTGGCCTTCCACGCGTTCGATCGGTTCCTCGCGGAGTTGCCGTCGGGCGTGCAGTTGTTCTCCCTCCTGAAGGCCAATCCCAATCTGCTGCGCCTCGTCGCCGACATCATGGGATCGGCGCCTCGCCTGGCTCGTATTTTAGGTCGTCGCCGCGCGGTGCTCGATGCGGTCCTCGATCCAGGATTTTTCGGAACGCTGCCGAGCGCAGACGAGTTGGCTCGCCTGATCGGGCGTGATTTGGCGCCCGGGACAGACTTCCAAGAAGTGCTGGACCGGGCCCGCATCATCGGCAGCGAACAAGCCTTCCTCATTGGGGTGCGCGTGCTGTCGGGGTCAATCAGCGCCAGTCAAGCCGGCGGAGCCTATGCGGAACTGGCCGAACAGCTCATTGGCGCGTTGCAAGCGCGCGTCGAGGATGATCTCGCGCGCGTGCATGGGCGGGTGCCGAGTGCTGCGGCATGCGTCGTCGCGATGGGCAAACTGGGCGGGCGCGAGATGACGGCCGCGTCCGATCTCGACCTCATCGTCATCTATGATCACGACGCAGCCGTCACACAGTCCGATGGCGCGCGACCGCTGGCGCCCAGTCAATATTACGCGCGCTTTACGCAACGTCTGATCAGTGCGCTCTCCGCGCCGACGACTGAAGGGGCCCTTTATGACGTCGACATGCGCCTGCGTCCGTCAGGCCACAAAGGACCAGTGGCGACGCAATTGTCGAGCTTCATCGACTATCAACGCGCGGATGCTTGGACGTGGGAACACATGGCCCTGACCCGGGCGCGCGTCGTGAGTGGTCCCGCGCACCTGAGGAGCGCCGTCGAAAAAGCTATTCGGGAAACACTTCTGCGCCCCCGCGACCCAGCGAAAACGACAGCGGATGTGCGCGAAATGCGGACCATGATCGAAAAGGAGAAGGGGACTGCCGACCCTTGGGATCTGAAACAGGTGCGCGGCGGCCTCGTCGATATCGAGTTTATTGCACAGGGCCTACAACTCATCGCGGCCGCGCGCCATCCCGATGTGCTCAGCCAAAATACGGAGCAGGGGTTGCGTAATCTCGCTGCAGCGGGAGTGCTCGCCGCCGACGTTGCCGATCGCCTCATTCCAGCCGTCCACTTGGTCAACGACCTGACCCAGGTGCTGCGCTTGTGCCTCGATGGGCCGTTCGATCCCGCCAACGCACCCAACGGTCTCAAGGTGCTGTTGACGCGGGCCGGGGAATTGCCTGAGTTTGGTCACCTGGAGGCCGCCTTGCGCCAGTCTCTGGCCGATGTTGCCCTCTTGTTCGATCGCATCGTGGCGTAAGCCAACCGCGCGACGGAAATTCCCGACCCCCGTCGTTCACCTCCACGAAGCCGTAATGCGGAGCGCTGTCGCTCATCGCGCGGCGGTCGAGTCGGAGGTTCAACGAATGTCGAGGAAAACCAAGATTGCAATCGCGACTTGCGGCCTCATCGCCATCGGCGCAGCGGCGGCCGTTTCCCATGCGGGCGGCGGGCATGGTCGCTGGATCGACGGCGGCCGGGGTGAGGGCGAGCACCACGGCCGGATGCACGGGGGTATGGGAGGCTGGTTTGCTCGACCGGTGACCAAGGATGCCTTCGACCAGCGCACGCGGGAACGGTTCGCTCGGCTCGATCGCAACAGCGACGGTGTGATCGAAACCGCCGAGGTCGAAGCGGCCACGGCGTCCCGCATGAAGGACGGCAAGGCCGGTAAGCAGGGGCAAATGCTCGATCGCCTCGCGCGGCAGTTCGACGATGATCGCGACGGCCGCATCAAGCGTGACGAATACCTCGCCGGCATGAAACGACAGTTTGGTGAGCTGGACCTCGATCGCGACGGCCGCATCACCGATGCCGATCTGCCGCCGATGATGCGCGGCCGCATGGCGCTTGCCGGAAGCGAGGCCGAGGGAGGCAAGGGCAAGCGACACGCGCAAAGGGGCCCTCTGGGTTCATTTGCGGGCGCTGACGCCAACAAGGACGGCGTCATCACCTGGGAGGAAGCCTCGGCTTGGGCGTCGATGCAGTTCGCACGACATGACCGCACCAATGATGGGGTCGTCGATGCAGCCGACGTGGAGGCCCTGCGCACGGAGATGGTTGCTTATCGGGTCAAGCGCACCCTGCATCACCACGGCGCGGGTAACGACGGCAAGCTGACGCGCGAGCAGTTCACGGCGAAAGCCAACGAACGCTTCGCACGCCTCGATCGAGACAACGACGGCGTTATCAGTCGCGCCGAAATGCCGGGTCGCGGGGAGGGGCGACATCGGGGTGAAGGCATGGGGCATGGTCACTACGGAAAACGTGGGGCAAGCCCTCGCGACGCACCTGCCGATACCGACAGCCAAGCGGATTCAGAGAAAAGGACGGCGCCGCCAAACGCCCCGGCGAGATGACGTCTGCCGTCCGACAACGAACGGGGCCAAGCGAGCTGGTAACTTACTGTGCCCCGTTCCCTGCACTCTGTCATAATGCGTGGCTAGCAGCCCGCGAGGGCGTGATGGCGAGGATGGCATTGGCAGGCAAGCGCGAACCGGGAGGCGAAGACGATAGCGGCGCCAGCCCCGTGGGCGTGGCCGACGATCAGGCCTTGCTCGCGCAGTTGGCGGCTGGTGACGCTGCGGTCTTTTCGCGTCTCGTCGAGCGGCATTTGCCGCGTCTTTTAGGGATCGCGCGGCGAATGCTGCGCGATGACGCAGAGGCGGAAGATGTGGCGCAAGAAGCTCTCGTTCGACTTTGGCGCAATGCGGAGAAATTGGAACTGGGTCCCGGTGGGCTCACACCATGGCTGCGGCGCGTCGTGTCGAACTTATGTATCGATCGGGTCCGAGCGGGTCGCCATCTCGCGGTTGTCGAGGAGGTTCCCGAGCAGCCCGAAGCCGCCTCACAGGTGCGCACCCTGGGTGAGCGGGAGCTCGCCACGCGCATGAACGAGGCGTTGCAGAAGTTGCCTGATCGCCAACGTCTGGCGCTGACGTTGTTTCACTACGACGGCTTGAGTCAAATCGAGGTCGGCGAGATCCTGGGCGCATCCGACGAGGCGGTGGAATCGCTCCTGGGTCGCGCCAGGCGGACGCTCAAAACTGTATTGGGCAAGCACTGGCAACAGCTCTTGCCGGATGAGGAGGGGCGATCGTGAAAACGATTTCCCTAGAACTGGAGGCGAAGCGACGAGCTTCGACATGGGCATCATGACGAGCGCAAACCAGACGATCGAACTGTCCCAGTTGCAGGCCTTGTTGGAGGCCTACGGCGCGGATACGAAGCGTTGGCCGCACCAGTATCGGCGTGCGGCCGATGCGATGTCGATGTCGCACGCAGAAGCCCGCGCCATGTGGGATGAAGCGCAGGCGCTCGAGCGTCTGCTCGATTGCGCGCCATTGCGCGATGCCGCACCACAGGCTGATCTGGCTGCGCGCATCGTCGCCAGCGCGATATCCCAGCGACCCGCCAGACCGGCGCCGCAATCGCTTCCAGACAACGTCGTACCGCTGCGGCGACCAACGCCGCAGGCTTCGACACTGCCTGTGGGGCGCGGCGCCGGGCAACGTCGCACGGGCTGGCAGACGGGTGGCGTTCTTGCGGCGTCGTTGATGCTAGGATTGCTCATCGGCGGCTTTGGCCTGACGGCCGGCATGCTGGACCTCGATGACGATGATACCGTAGCCGCCATATCCGGGGACGGCATGTTCACAGGCCTCGAAGAGGATCGGATATGAGCGCATCGACGGCTTCCCCGGAAGTGGTGCCTCAGCGACGGTGGCTGCGCTTCGTACTCGTCGCGTCGGTTGCCCTCAATCTTGTGGTGATCGGTGCGGCGGGGGCGGCCATGTATCGCATTCACCAGCATTCGCCGACGCTCTCGAACGGTAGCACCAACCTATTGGCCTACACCTCGACGTTACCCGAACCCCGCCGCAAAGAGCTCTGGAGCGCCATGCGGGAAGAGCATCGCCGGTTGCGGCCGCTGCGCGATGACGCGCGATCGGCAAGGCTGGAGTGGCGGCAGGCGCTTGCTGCCGAGCCCTTCGACGCGCAACGGTTCGACAAAGCTCAGGTGCGCGTGTTCGACGCG
>JANOKV010000340.1:0-3594 GCA_031419415.1 Hyphomicrobiales bacterium
CTGTCGAGCAAATTCATCGTGCCCGTCAGATTGATGCGATAGCCTTTGTCGAACTCCTGTTCAGCCTCTCCCGATACGATGGCCGCGAGATGGAAAATGACGTCCGGTCGGTCCGCCACCAGCTTGTCGGACTCGCCTGCGGCCGGGAAATCGCCAGTCAGGACGGCAACGGGAAAGCCGGCGCCGGCAGGTTTCTCCGGCGGCACGACATCGTAGAGCGTCAAGGCGCTGATGGTGGCGTTCCCCAGCCGTCCGTCCCGTGCCAGCCGTTGAGCGAGCTTGCGCCCGACCATGCCCGCGCCACCGATGATCAACACCTTCATGAACAGTCTCCCAAAGCCAGCCGTCGACCCCCCTTGATACAACAGGAGAGGCCAGTCCGCACGACAGGTTTGCGGAGCCAAGCACCACAAATAAACGCGCACGGCCCCGGGTGGAGCCGTGCGAAATCTCGCGCGCGCGACGAGATTGGTCGGTCAGACGCAGGGAGCGCCCGCGCCGCCGGTCACCCCTCGACGATAATGCGGGTCAACTCGTCGGGCGTCGACAGCATCGGATAATGCCCGGTGGGCAGTACGTGCCACTTGGCGTTCAGCTTGTCGGCGGAGCGGCGAATGTGCGCCTCACCGGGATTGGGCGCCTGATTGCAATGGAGCACCGAGGCTTTCCAGCTCATGGACCAGAATTTGGGCAGCTTGACGGGTTCGTGGAACACGGCCGACGGATGCAGCGTCACGCGGTCGGCGGCCCAGTTGCGCGTCGCCTCGTCGAGGTCGGCGAACAGGCGTCCATAGGCGTCCTCGCGGGACGGCCCGAGCGCGTTGGGCGTATTGATCGATGCCGGACGTGTGACGATATCACGAATTTTCTCGCCATCCAGGAGCGCCAACGCATCAGCGAAGACGACGCGGGAGATGCGTTCTGGCGCCAGCTCGGCCACGCGCGCCATCACCATGCCGCCGCTCGAGGTGCCCGCCAGAACCACGTGCGACAGGTCCTCGAACCACAGCAGCTTGGCGATTTCTTCTGCGTGGCTCTCGGTGGTGATGCCGGCCCGCATTTGGCCGCTACGCTCGCCACAGCCATCCAGCGTCGGCGCCCAGGCGTTGTGGCCCGCGGCTCGCAAGCGTTGGACGATCGGCTTCCAGATCCATCCCCCCTGGTAGGCGCCGTGAATGAGAACGAAGTCTGTCATGCGTGTTTCCCTCCCGTTTTCGTGACCGGTGTCTGGCCTTTGGCCTGACGCCATAGTCTCCAGTGCAACGGTGTCAGGCCGAGGACCAGACACTTTCTTCACCGACTACAATCCGCCCGTCACGTCGATGGTCAGGCCCGTGACGAAATCGGCGTCGGCGGATGCCAGGAACGCGATGACGTTGGCCTGGTCGACGGCCTCCGCCATGCGCCGCATGGGGGTGCGCTCGATGTCGGCGGCGCGCACTTCGGGCGGGCGTTGCTCCCAACGGGGTTTGATGCGCTCGGTCAGGGTCATGCTGGGAGCGATGGCGTTGACGTTGATGCCGTGCGGACCGAGTTCGGAGGCGAGCTTCGTCGTAAACGCGATGATGCCGCCCTTCGCCGCCGCATAAGCCGACGAGGACGCCACACTCTTTCCGCGCCCCGCGATCGAGGCGATGTTGACGATCTTGCCGGTGCGCGCGCGCTTCATTACAGGGATGACGGCGTGCGTGAACAGGAACGTTCCATTGAGATTGAAATCGACGATGGCTTGCCAGTCGGCCAGCGTCAGTTCATCGGTCTCGGCCTGTGGTTTGGCGATGATCGTACTGCCACCGACGCCGTTCATCAGAATATCGATCCGGCCGAAGCGTTTGGCTGCATCGGCGACGAGGCCGTCGACTTGGCTCCCGTCGAGTGCGTTGGCTGCGTATGGGTAGGCCTTGCCACCCGCCGCGGTGATCTCGGCGATCGTCGCCTCGAGCCGGTCCTTGTTGTTGTCGACGGCGCACACCATGCCGCCCTCGCGCGCGATAATTCCCGCCGTCGCCCGGCCGATGCCACTCGCCGCCGCTGTGATGATGGCGACTTTGTCCGTGAACCGCATGGGGCGTCCTCCGATATGTTTTGGCGAGCAGGTTCGATGGGCGCCATTCAGACGCTAGGGTGTCACGACTGTTCGGCCAACGATCTTTCCACCGGCGAGTGCGGCGAGCACGTTGTCCACCTCCGCCAGCGGTTTCGTCGCGACGGGCAGCGCCGGCAGGCGACCGCTGCGCGCCAGCACCATCAGTTCAACCATATCGGTCAGCGTGCCGACGTAAGAGCCCATGATCGTCACGTTCTTCAACGGAATCATCGGCACGGGCACTTCCGCAGCCCCTCCGAACAGACCGACGACGATCACGCGGCCGCCCTTGCGCACCGCATTGAAGCCGAAGGTGAACGATGACGCGGCGCCCACGAAGTCGATGACGGCGACAGGCCCGCCACCTGTCGCCCGCATCAGGGCGCGGCCCGCATCGGGCTCGGACGGATCGATGGTCTCGCGGGCGCCAGCGGCTTTGGCGGCATCCCACTTTGTTTTATCGATGTCGGCGACGATGGGCTTGGCGCCCGTTACCGCTTCGGCCATGCGCACGCCAGACAGGCCGACGCCACCCGCGCCGATGATCAACAGATCTCCACCGCCCGCCATGGCCGCTTTGGCTTTTTTCAATGCACCATAGGCAGTGAGGCCGGAACAGGCGAGCGTGCACGCCTGCGTATGGTCGATGCCGTCGAAGCCGAAAAGATATTGGGGGCCCGGCACGAGGACGTGGGTGGCGAATCCACCGTCCGTGTTGATGCCGAGGGCGCGGGGTTGGTTGCACAGTTGCTCGTCGCCCGACGCACAAATGGGACACTTGCCACATCCGACCCAGGCGTAGACGACGCGGTGTTGGCCCAGGGCTGCTTCGGCAGATGTCACTCCATCACCGACGGCCACGACTTCGCCGACGATCTCGTGGCCCATCGTGCGCGGCAGCATCATGCTGCGCGTCAAATCCACCTTGCGCCCGCCACCCAGATCAAACGCGCCCTCGTGCAGGTGCACGTCGCTGTGGCACACGCCGCAGGCGGTTACGCGAAGCAAAACCTCGCGCCCTTTCGGAGCGGGGTTAGGTTCTGTTTGCCGCGTCAGCGGCGCCCCAAAAGTCGTCACACGATAACTGTCCATAAGCCGCCTCGTTCTTGGAGAATTGGTCCCGAGCCTGTCACACTGCGATGGCTCAATCGGTCTCGATGGGCAACGTCGGGTCATTGGCCCATTCGCTCATCGAGTTGTCATAGACGGCGATATTCTCGTACCCGAGCTGGTGAAGCAGGAACGCATCGAGCGTGGCCGCGATACCGCCGCCGCAGTAGACGAGGATGCGCTTGCTCTTATCAGCGCCCACGCCTGCGAAGGTCTGTGCAATTTGGTCGGGCGGCAGAAGCGCCAGGGAGCCATCGACGAGGCTGGCTGCCGGCACGTTGACGCTGCCGGGAATGCGCCCGGCGCGGCCGTAGCGCGGATTTGCGCCACTGTGCAAATCTGGGGCGAGCGCGTTGATACTGCATACGCCCGGGTCGCCGATGGACGCCTTCATCTCG
>JANOKV010000341.1:0-1501 GCA_031419415.1 Hyphomicrobiales bacterium
GAGGACGCGGGCGAAAAGGTCCGACCAGGTGTCGTCATCGGCTACTCGCACGCCGATACGCTCTGCCTGTTGCCGCATCCGGTCGAGATCGACATGGGGCCCGTCGAACGTATCGTCGAGCTGCACTTGCGCGAACTGGAAAAACGCCTGATGCAGCGTCGTCCAATCGAACGTCTTGGTCATATCACAAGGCTTGGCGCGAAACTCCCAATCGGTGCGGCCAGTGGCCTCCGCTGCGATCTTCAGAATGCGATCGCAATCGGCCCATAAGGTCTCGTAGGGCTCGCCCGCGCGAAACCATACGAGCAACTAGAACTCACGCGCATGCAGCGGACCGGACTCGCGATTGCGAAACACCGGCGCGAACGAAAAGATTTTGGCCTCCCCGGCAGCCAGCAGCTTCTTCATCGCAAATTCGGGACTGGTATGCAGGTAGAGCGGCTGGCGCGCGCCGGCCTCCGTTCGGCCCTCGGTCGCAAACGCGTGCAGATGCGCCTCGTTGCCCGGCGACACCTGCAAGCACGCCGTCTCGACCTCGACGAACCCTTCGGCCTCGAACCACAGCCGGATCGCTGATTTGATGCGCCCGCGCGCCAACAACATCGCCCGACGATCGGCATGCTTGTCAGGATGCCACCAGGGGCGCGGGGGATCGGCGGTCATTGGGGAGCTTTCTCGGGCATCGCTCAATCATGCATGTTGCAATGGCCGAGCCCTGACAATGATTTTCTGGAAGGGAAAAGCGACAACCACAGCGCGATTCAACCTATCCTGCGAGGCCTCCGCCGAAGTTTTTCATCCCGGCGCTTATCACCGGGTTCTCTCGCTCGGCTGGGCTCGGGAGCCTGTGGAGGGCTGGATCCCGGCGCCAAGCACCGGGACGACACCGGGAGCGAGGTCGAGAATTGAATGGGCTGTCTCCCGGCCCACCCCAGCCCACCGAAGCCCCTTCCACCCGCCGGCCAAAGCCGCTAAGACACGCCATCTCATCACGCAGCGGCTCGGCATATGCTCAACCAAGGGCACCCGCCACCGTCCGCTGCCCTCATCAACCCGACGGAGACACATCGGTGGCCAAGATCATTGCAAGCGAGGTCCGTAAGGGCAACGTGCTGGATATCGACGGCGCGCTGTGCACCGTGATCAAAGCGGAGAGCATCCGCCCCGGCAAAGGCACGCCCACGACCCACATCGACGCGCGCCGCATTTCGGACGGTGTCAAGATCGTCAAGAGCTACCGCACGACGGAGTCGGTCGAGCGCGCTTACCTCGACGAACGCGTCTACGACTACCTCTACGAAGACGACATGGGCTACAACTTCATGCAGCCCGTGTCCTTCGAGCAAATCTCGATCTCCAAGGAGCTGATCGGCGACCAGTCGATCTGGTTGCAGGAGAACATGCCCTGCAGCGTGCAGCTCTTCGAGGGCACGCCCGTCGCGATCGAATTGCCGCCCCGCGTCACGCTCGAGATCGTCGAAGCCGATCCCGTGGTGAAGGG
>JANOKV010000342.1:0-14765 GCA_031419415.1 Hyphomicrobiales bacterium
CTGGCGCGCGCCACGACCGACAACTTCTTCCGGCTCTATTCCAAGACGCCGCGTCCGACAGCAGGAACAGCGGCGGCATGAGCTACAAGCTGACCCTGCTCGGGACAGGCTCGTCGGGTGGCGTGCCGCGCGTCGGCAATCATTGGGGGGCTTGCGATCCGTCCAACCCCAAGAACCGCCGACGCCGCTGTTCGGCGCTGGTCGAACGGATTTCGGGGCGCGGCCGCACCCTCATGTTGATCGATACGCCGCCCGATATCCGCAACCAATTGCTCGATGCGGGCGTCGATACCATCGATGGCGTCGTCTACACGCACGATCATGCCGACCACACGCACGGCATCGATGACCTGCGGATGCTCGCCTTCAACATGAAGCGCCGCGTGAACGTCTATATGGACGAACCGACCCGCACGTCGCTCGAGCAACGCTTCGGTTACTGCTTTCGGATGGCGCCGCAGTCGAATTATCCAGCCGTTTTGAATTCCTTGCTGATCGATCCCGCCAAGCCGTTGACCATCAACGGCGCGGGCGGCCCGATCGAAGCTGTTCCCATTCCTCAATTGCATGGCGACGCCGGTTCTCTGGGGTTTCGCGTCGGCAATGTCGCTTACTGCCCCGACGTCGGCGGTTTGCCGCCCGAATCCGTCGAACTGCTGCGTGGCCTGGACGTCTGGATCGTCGACGCCCTGCGCTACATGTCCCACCCTGCGCATTTCAGCGTCAGTCAGGCCCTGGAGTGGATCGAAAAATTAAAACCCAAGCGCGCCATCCTCACGCACCTGCATATCGATCTCGATTATGCAGCGCTCCAGCGCGAACTGCCGCCGCACGTGGTTCCAGCGTTCGACGGCCTCCAGATCACCTGGGCTTGACGGCATCGCCACGCGGGAGCACCCGCGTCTCGGCAACCTCGGCTTCGATGGCGGCAAGAAGTGCTTCCACCCATCCGCGTGGAATTTTCCGAACGATCAGAACGAGACGGCTGCGCCGATCGGCGGACGGCCACCGATCCAACCAATCGAGCGGATAGAAGACGTGGTGCACGCCGTGAATGACCGCCGGTTGCTCGGGATGCTCGACGACCGAAACCAGCCCCTTCAAGCGCAGCAATCCGCTGCCGACGTGTTCCGCCAGAGCCTCGAGGAAGAGGGTCAGAGCGACGGCATGGATCGGAGCGTCGCGCACGATCGCGTAGGTCTGCACCTCGACATCGTGCCGCTCGATGGCAGCCGTCGCTTCCTCCCCGCGCAACCAGGCGAGCAGATCCCCATCCTGCCAGCGGCGCCCGTGCAACCCTGCGTCGGCCAAATAAGCGGGATCGATGTGGCCGTGTTGGGCGACGACGATGGGGGCGGCGGGGTTGAGCGCGCGAATTCTCTGGGCCAGGGCGTCATCGTCAGAGGCGACCAAGTCGGCCTTGGTCAGCACCAGTCGATCGGCTACGGCCACTTGTTTAACCGCGATCGGCTCGCGGTCGAGGGCGGTCGCGCCATGCAGGGCATCGACGGTGGACACGACGCCGGCCAACGTGAAGCGTTCAGCGAGGACATTGTCGGTCATCAGAGCATGCAGGATCGGGGCTGGGTCCGCCAGGCCGCTCGTCTCGATTACGACGCGCTCGAACGCCATGACCGTTCCCGCATCGCGGCGCACGATCAGATCGGCCAGGGTCGCGGCGAGATCGCCCCGCACCTTGCAGCACAGGCACCCCGTCGAGAGTTCGACGAAACTCTCTTCACTGGCCGCCACCAGATCATGGTCGAGACCAACTTCGCCGAACTCGTTGATGAGCACGGCCGTGCGCGAAAACGCCGGCTGGCGCAGCATGTGCGCGAGCATCGTGGTCTTGCCACTGCCCAGAAAGCCGGTGAGTATGGTGACGGGGATCATGATCGGACCGTGCCTTGGACGGGGATGAAGCGCAAGCTTTGCTGCAAACGCTCTGCTGCAAACGTCTTGGCGTTCAACTCAGGTGCCAGAAGCCAAACACCTCGCGCGCGATGCGAAACGTGTTGGCGTAAGCCGCGACGCTGGCTGTGATCGGGTCCGCATAACCGCCGCCGATTGCGATCGACACGGGGTAGCCGCGACGCCGGCAGTGCTCGAACACGAAGCGGTCGCGTTCGCCCAGACCGTCGTGGCTGAGCGCAAGCCGCCCGAGCCGATCCTCGCGCAGCGGGTCGACACCCGAAAGGTAAAGCAGCAAATCGGGCCGGAACGCATCGATCGCGGGACACACGCTGGCGAGTGCATTCAGGTAGGCGCGATCTCCGATGCCATCGGGCAGCTCCACATCGACGTCGGACGGCACGCGGCGAAAGGGAAAGTTTTTCGCGCCGTGCAAGCTGACGACGAAGGCGCGCGGGTCCGGCCCTAGAATGGCGGCGTTGCCATCCCCCTGATGCACGTCGACATCGAGGATGGCGATGCGCTGGGCGCGTCCTTCGTCCAGGACGGTCAGCGCCGCGACGGCAAGATCGTTGAAGACGCAGAAGCCGGAACCGAAGGTCCGATGTGCGTGGTGGGTGCCGCCTGCGAGCTGCCCGGAGATGCCGGTCTCCATCGCCGACCGGGCCGCAGCAATTGCGCCACCGACGGTCAATCGCGACCGTCGGGCCAGCGCCGGACTCCACGGCAAACCGATGCGACGCACGCTGTCCTTATCGAGGGTGCCGTCGAACACCGCATCGACATATTCGGCCGCATGCGCCCGCAACAAATCCACGCGCGATGCCAACGGTGAGGGCGCCAGTGCTTCGGCGGGCAGGATCGCGTCGTCGAGGATGGCGGCGCGCAGCAGTCGATATTTCGATGCCGGGAAACGGTGCCCCTCTGGCAAGGGCATCTCCTCGATGTCAGGGTAAAAAACGCGCACGCGAATCCTCAGGTGTAGTCGAGAAGACGGCGCATTTCACTGAACATGGCGCGTTTCAACTCCATGCCGATGCCGGGTGTCTGGTGAAGCGTCGTGTAGCCGTCGACGACGGGGATATCGTCGGCAAAACCGCCGTAAGGTTGGAACACGCCCGGATAGCTTTCCGAACCGCCCAAGCCCAGGCCAGCCGCCATGTTGAGCGCGAGCTGATGCCCCCCGTGCGGGATGAGCTTGCGGCGTGGCCAGCCCAATTCGTCGCAAACGTCCAGAAACCGCAGATATTCGGTGCAGCCATAGGCGAGTGCGGGATCGAGCTGGATCCAATCGCGATCCGCGCGCATGCCGCCGTAGCGAATGAGGTTCTTGCCATCGATGACGGAGAACAGGTTCTCGCCGGTGGCCAGGGCGTGTGGATATTCGGCCGCGAGCCGCGCGTTGAGATCGTAGTCGAGGGGATCGCCTGCTTCTTCGTACCAGAACAGGCGATAGGGCGTGACGGCGCGACCGAACTCCAGCGCCTGGTCGAGACCAAAGCGCCCGTTGGCGTCGACGGCCAAGTTCTCGCCGCTGCCGACGATCTCGAGCACGGCTTCGATGCGCGCCAGATCGGTTGCGAGGTCGGCCCCGCCGACTTTCATTTTGACGACTTTGTAACCCTGCTCCTGATAGCCGCGCATCTCGGCCTGCAGGCCTTCGAGCTCCTTGCCGGGATAGTAGTAACCACCGCCGGGATAGACCAGGATGCGGCTGTCTGATCGGCCCCCGTTATAGTGCTCGGCCAGAAGTTGCCAGAGTGGCTTGCCGGCGATCTTCGCAACGGCGTCCCACACCGCCATATCGAGGCCGCCGGCGGCGTGCGCCCGGTCGCCGTGACCACCGGGCTTCTCGTTGGTCATGAAGCTCTGCCAGATGGCAAAGGGGTCGAGGTTGTCCTGATTGCCATCGACGAGGTCGCGCGGATCGGCGGCCAGGATGCGGGGGATGAACCGCTCAGCGAGTGTGGCACCTTGGGCATAGCGACCGTTGGAGGTAAATCCGTACCCGATCACGGGCTTTCCGTCGCGCACGACATCGGTTTCGACGGCTACGACGCTGACCGTCATCGTCGAGAAATTGATGAACGCGTTGCGGATATTCGATGCGATGGGCGCGGACGCGTGGCGGATGCGGGTGATCTTCATGTGGGCTCGCTCGAGAGGACCGTTCGGTGTTGCATTCCACGCCTAGCGCGGCGAACGACCCGACGCAACGTCCTCCTTACGCAATCGGCGCCAAGAGGCCGAAGCTTCCCGACCCACCCCTCGTTCCCCCGAGTTGAGTGGGAAGCTTCGGCCCTCGCGCGCATCGGGCTTAGAGCCACGCGCAGCGAACGAACGCCGTCGACTGTAATCGACATGGCGAATATCGATCCGTCGCCTTTCGTGAAAAGCGGCTCGACAATGATTTTGGATGAATGGGCAGACCATAGATGCGAAGCGAGCTGCGTACAACCCTTCATCGAAGGCGCGCTCAGGCATCGGTTGCGGCGGGCGCAAGGCCTGCGCTGGGGCCATCACCCGAGATGTCTTATCGCGCGCTGAGGATCAGGTAGTCCGGACTGGTAGGGGCAGAATCCGGCACGGCAACGGGGATGGCCACAAAACGTCGCGTGTCATCACGACGAACCAGAAACAGAAGGTGCGACTGCTGCTTGGCGCGAGCCGTGGCGCGCTCGATCTCGATATCCTTTAACGTCGCTACGTCTCGACCGCCAGCACGCAGGATAATGTCGTCCACCATTATATCGAAATCGGCGGCGTCGCCGTTCGCGGCATCGATGCCGGTGACAATCAAGCCGGCATCATTTCCACCGGTAATTTTGTTGGCGGGTGCGAGAGCAAGCTTGATTTTCGCGGGCCGGACATTCGGAGCGATTGCTTTGGACACTTCGCGCTGTTCCCGACGCCCGACCGTTGCCGCGATCGCCAACCGATCGGTGTCTCGGCGGATCTCCAGTTTCAGCTCTTTGCCCGGGGTGGACCCACCGACGCGCTTCACGAAATCTCGCGATGATGGAATGTCGCGGTCATCGATCTTCTCGATCACATCACCGATGCGGATGCCGCTGCGTGCGGCGGGACCGTTGTCTGCGACTTCGATCACGAGTGCGCCGCTGGTTCCTTGGCGACCCAAGCCCGAAGCGATCTCGGGCGTGATGGCTTGGACATCCAAGCCCAGCCAGCCCCGGTCTACGTGACCATGACGGCGCAAACGCTCCGACACATCCGCCGCCGTCATCGCGGGAATTGCGAAGGCGATACCGACCGAACTGCCGGTCGGTGAAAATATCGCGGTGTTGACGCCAATCACCTCTCCGTTCGAGTCGAACGTCGGCCCGCCGGAATTGCCGCGATTGATCGGCGCATCGATTTGCAGATAATCGTCGAAACCGCCGTGACTGATGTTGCGTCCGTTTGCCGACACGATTCCCGACGTTACACTGCCGCCCAAGCCAAAAGGACTACCAACCGCAACGACGCGTTCGCCCACGCGGGCCGTTCGCGCGGCGAACCTGACGAATGGGCGTGACTGACCAACAGTTTCGATCGAGAGCAGCGCCAAGTCCGTTACAGGATCTGTTCCGATAATACGCGCTTCACGACGCTCGCCGATGTGCGTCGTAACAATGACGCGCACCGCCCCGTCGATCACATGCTTGCTCGTCACGATCAAACCATCGCTGCTGATAAAAAAGCCAGACCCTTGCGCATGGAATGGTCCCAACCGTCGGTCGGGCTGGTGAAAATCGCGCAAGAAACTGTGGCTCGGCGACGTCTCGCCCAAATTCGGAACATCGGGGTCGGCGCTGCCTTCCCCGGTCGCAGCCTTGACTTGGATTGAGACCACGGCTGGTTGGACCATTTCGAGCATTGCCGTGACGTCTCCGCTGCCGGCGGCCGCAGCAGGGGTCGCGAGCGCCAGCGCGCAAAAAGCTACCGCGAAAGATATGTTGGCTCGGTTACACAACAGCATGGGAACCGCCGTAGGGGTCAAAATCGTCGTTACCGACGCAAATACGTTTGGCTTTAGCGGGCATACGGAGATTGTTTGTGCATGTCCCGTGCCATACGCGCGGCCAACAGCTTGAACGCACGCTCGCCAGGACAGTTCCCGAGCGTGGAGATCAAGCGGAACTAGCGGTTGGCTGCCGAGTTTTGGACCGTATCGCCATCATGGCGGCGTCAAGCCACGGAGCGCGCGTCTCATGCAGAACCGCATCGACCACCGCCATGCGCCTGAGGGGGATCGCGATCAGACCTTCATCCGAAGGTTGATGATCGTTCTGGCGATCGGCGTGGTCATGGCCGCGCTGTATTTTTTGTCCGACATTCTGCTGCTGTTTTTCGGTTCGATTCTGGTCGCGACGATTTTGCGCTCGGTCGCCCACCCAATCACGGTGCGGACCGGCCTGTCGGAGCGGATCGCGCTCGGGATTTCGAGTGTGATCGTATTCGGGTCCCTGGGACTGGCTCTGTGGTGGGTTGGGCCCAGTCTGGCGGCGCAAATGCAATCGGTGATCCTCAATTTGCCCGAGGCGGCCTCGCGGCTCGCGCAAAAGTTCGAAATCGGACCCATCTCGGAACTGTTTCGTAACGGCAGTCCGGCTGCGTTGCTGGGCAACGTCGTGTCGAAGGCGCTCTCGTGGGGGGCCACTGTGGTGAGCGTTGTCACCGCCCTGATCCTCGTCGTTTTCGGCGGGATTTACCTTGCAGGCGATCCCCAGACCTATCGCGATGGCATTATCAAACTCGTGCCACCGCGGCTGCAGGACAATGTCGCCGCCACGCTCGACGACTGCGGCCATGCCTTGCCGAAATGGCTCGGCGCCCAGGTGTTTGCCATGGTTCTGGTCGGAGCGTTGACCGGCGTGGGCTTATGGCTCGTCGGCGTGCCTTCGGCACTGGCGCTCGGCGTCATCACGGGACTCGCCGAATTCATTCCCTACGTGGGGCCGTTGGTCGCGGCGATCCCCGCGCTCTTGCTCGCCAGTACGGTCGACACCAGCACGGTTTGGTGGACGCTGGCGGTGCTCGTCGTCGTGCAGCAACTCGAGAGCAACGTCATCGTGCCGATGGTCGCCAATCGGGCCGTCTCCGTGCAACCGGCGGTCGGACTCTATGCGGTTGTGGCGTTGGGCATCCTGTTCGGCCCGCTCGGCCTGTTGTTCGGGTTTCCGCTCGCCATTGTCGTCGATATCGCCATCCGACGCCTCTACGTTCGCGACGCGCTGAATGAACCTGTCGATATTTTGGGCGAACCGGCCAAGCCCTCCGAAGAAGCCGTCGGCGAGAATGGCAATCGCCCAACCGGGGATCGCTAATGGAGCTGATGGAAATCGTCATCCGGCTCGGCATTGCCGTGGCGCTCGGCGCGGCGATCGGTTTCGATCGCGAGATCAATTCGCATCCCGCTGGACTGCGCACGCACATGCTGACGGCTTTGGCGGCTGCAATGTTCACGCTGATCGCGCTCGAGTTCTACGATCGCGCGCGCCGAGATTTCGGGACTGGGGTACCTGACCCCATTCGCGCCATCGAAGCGGTTACGGCTGGTGTCGCGTTCCTGGCCGCGGGTAGCATCATTCAGTCACGGGGCGAGGTGCGAGGGCTGACGACAGGAGCTGCAATGTGGTTGGCCGGCGCTGTCGGCGTCGCTTGTGGCGCAGGGTATTTTATGATGGCGGTGGTCGCCACTGCGTTCGCCATCGTCATTCTCACGATGGTGACGTGGCTCGAACACCTGCTGGGAACGCGCACGCCCGGCGAGCGGGCGCCCAAAGCGCCCGACGACACGTGACGGGCGATGCGGGACGCCGAGATATCAAGGGATCGATGACAGGCGGAAGAATTTCTCGGCCGCCGCCATTTCAGTGAACCGATGGGCGCGCCGGGCGGCGGCCTCGTCATCGACGCCCCACTTTTCGATTTGCCAGTCCTCGTCGACATGCGCCGCAGCCCAGGCGGCCGGCACATCGAGCCGATGCGCACTCACGGCCCAGGCGAGAAGCGCCGAGCCCATCAGGGTCGTCATCACGTGGAGAGCGGCCAACTCGAACGGGGCGAGAGGTAGGATCTTCGCAAACGCATCGAGGGTCGCGGCGGACTGAGTGATGGGCATGACGCCGCGCTGGACGACGAACGCGCCTGCGAGGACGTCGCGCGCCCAATCGAGGATCGGGTCCCACTGTTCGGATTGCCGGTGAACCAGGCCTTGGGGGTGCTCCGCGCGGTAGGAGAGAAGATCATTGCCTGCATAGCGCACGATGTCGGCCCGCACGTCGATTTCGCGGCCCGACACGCCATCGAGGGCAGTGTTGGCGAGGCGTGTGAGCGGCATTGTCGCGGGATCGATGTGGGTCGCTTGCGCGTCCCATTCTGCGGCCACCACGTCGGCCAGACCCCGTGTTGGCAACGCCAGAAAATTCTTCTTCGGCGTGCGCACGGGCCGCCCGTCGAGCAGCACGCGGCAGCCGTCGCCCGCAGTCTTTTCCTCGATCGACACAGAGGTGTAAAACCGCTTCGGCAATGATGCCGATTGCAGGCTCGTGCGTGCGGACTGGGCGGCTTTGCGCCCACGTCCGCTCCCATTCATCGGGTCAGCGTCACTCATCGGGGCGTGTCCTGTGCTGCAAACTGCCGCTCCACAGCATCGAGCAGCAGCGCGCCGTTTGTCACGACGCTATGGGCGCCTGCCGCAAATAGGCGATCCGTCGCGTGATAGCCCCACGCGACGCCGACGGCGCCGACGCCGGCATTGCGCGCCATTTCCATATCGAACGCCGTGTCGCCGATCATGACGGTTGCGTCCGGGCCAACGCTCGCGTCTTCCATCGCCTTCAGGATCATCGAGGGATGCGGCTTGGAGGGATGATCGTCGGCGGTCTGAATCGTGTGGAAGTGGGCGTGCCAGCCTTCCCGATCAAACAGGCGCGCGACGCCCCGACGCGATTTCCCCGTGGCGACGCCGAGGTAGACGTCGTCGCGCGCAGCGAGCAAGCGAACGGCGTCGGCGATGCCGGGATACAAGGGTTCCTCGAACCTCTGGGCGAGCTTTCCCGTGAGGAACGCATTGCGATAATGCTCAGCCAAGGAGGCTTGCACAGAAGCCGGATGCTGGCCCGCCAGAACCTCGAAACACTGAGGCAAGGACAAACCGACGATCGAAAGCACTTCAGGGACGGGAGGGCAGGCGAGATCGTGCGCGGCGAAGGCGTGCGCCATCGCAGCGGTGATGTTGTGCTGGCTGTCGACGAGCGTGCCGTCGCAATCGAAAATGACGAGCTTCAAGGACTGGTCCCTACTCCGCGGCCGCCAGCGTCGACGCAGGCTTGGGATCGCGCAGCATCGCCAGCAAGGTCACTTGCTTCGTCTTCGCCTTCTCGTAGTTGGCGTGTTTGACGTGGCCGAAGCCTTTGATCTCCTCGGGCAGCGAGGCCAACGCGCGCGCCGCAGCATGCGTTCCCGGCGCCAACCGCCGCTCGATCTCCCCGAGCAGAACTTCATAGTCGGCGATCATCTGCCGCTCGAGACGGCGCTCGGCTGTATAGCCGAAGGGGTCGAGCTTGGTGCCGCGCCAACGTCGGCCTTTGGCGAGCACCCGGAACACCGGCAGCATCCAGCGTCCCAACGTTATCTTGCGCGGATGGCCCGTCACCTTGTCCCGGTTCCACCAGGACATCAGCGGCGGCGCCAGATGGAATTCCAGTCGCAAGTTACCGTCGAAATTCTCGGCGACCTCTTTTTCGAAACGACCATCCGTGTAGAGGCGCGCAACTTCGTACTCGTCCTTGTAGGAGAGCAGCTTGAAGTACCCACGGGCAACCGCCTCCGCGAGGCCCGTGCGACCAGGCGTACGCTCGGCTTCGAGCGCGGCGATACGCGCAATCTGCGCCCGATACCGCGTGGCCAGCGCCGCATCCTGGTACGCTTCGAGATGACGCGCGCGGAAATCGATCATCTGTTCGAGCGTCGGGGGGACGGGCTTCGTCTCCGGCTTGACGATCCGGTCGAGGGCTGCCCGATCGTGCGCGGCGAGGCGACCGAAGCGGAAGGCGTTGCGGTTCATCTCGATCGCGGCGCCGTTGAGCTCGATGGCTTTCTCGATCGACGCGGCGGACACCGGAATACGGCCCAGCTGATAGGCCAGACCCAGCATGAACATGTTCGACGCGATCGAGTCGGCAAACAATTTAACGGCGTATTCGTGCGCGTCGATGGCGAACAGCGTGCCCTTGCGAACCCGCTCCTCGATGGCGAGGAAGAGTTCGCCGCCGGGAAGTTTCAAGTCCGGTTTGCGCGCGAATTCGGCGACCGGCATTTCGTGCGTGGAGAGCACCACGGTGGTGTGATCGGGGCGAATGGTCTCGAGCACCTTGTTGGACGCCGTGACGACGAGATCGCACCCGATGACCACATCACTCGAAGCGGTGCCCGCGCGGATGGCATGAATGTCATCGACCGAGCGCGCCACTTTCATGTGACAGGCGACAGCGCCGCCTTTCTGGGCAAGCCCCGTCATATCGATCGCGCCAAAGCCCAGGCCGTCGAGGTAAGCGGCTTGGCCCAGCACTGCCGAGATAGTGACGACACCTGTACCGCCGACGCCGGTGACGAGCATGGTGTAGGGTTTGGCGCCCAGCTCCGGCATCTTCGGGTCGGGCAGGCTCGCCAACATGGACGCGATACCGCTCTGGCTTGCGAGGCCGACGATCTTCTTTGGCGCCGCACCGTGCACCGTGACAAAGCTCGGGCAGAAGCCGTTGACGCAAGAAAAGTCCTTGTTGCAGGTCGACTGATCGATGGCCCGCTTGGTGCCGAGTTCGGTTTCTTCGGGGACGATCGCGACGCAATTCGATTTGACGCCGCAGTCACCGCACCCTTCGCAGACGGCCGAGTTGATGAAGGCGCGCTTCACGGGATCGGGGAACGTGCCGCGCTTGCGACGGCGGCGCTTCTCGGCGGCGCACGTCTGGTCGTAAACAAGCACGGTCACGCCGTCGATTTTGGAGAGGTCCGTCTGTACCGCTTGCAGCTCTTGGCGATGGAAGACCTCGATGCCCGAGGGGAGAAATCCACGCGGATACTTGTGCGGCTCATCGGTGACGACGACGACTTTCTTGGCGCCTTCGCCCTGCACCTGAGCGACGATCTGGCCGACCGTGACGCCGCCATCCAGCGCTTGGCCGCCGGTCATCGCTACAGCGTCGTTGTAGAGGATTTTGTAGGTGACGTTGACGTTGGCCGCCATCGCCGCACGGATCGACAGACTGCCCGAGTGAATGTAGGTGCCATCGCCGATATTTTGGAAAACGTGGCGACGCGTCGAAAATGGGGCTTCGCCGATCCAGTTGGCGCCCTCGCCGCCCATCTGGGTCCAGCCCTCGGTGTTGCGATCCATCCACTGGGCCATGTAGTGGCAGCCGATGCCGGCATAAGCGCGCGCGCCTTCGGGCACAACGGTCGAAGAATTGTGCGGGCATCCGGGGCAGAAGTAGGGGACGCGGACGGCGGCTTCGCCCGTGACGGGTTTGTTGCCTTTGAGCTGCTTGAGGCCTGAGACGCGAGCCTTCATGTCCTCGCCGCCGAGATTGAAGCGAATGAGGCGCTCGCCCACGGCAACGGCAATATCGGTCGGCTCTAGCGCACCTGCTGCCTGGAACAGCCAATTGTCCTTGTTGTCGCTTTCGGCACGTTTGCCGATGACCACGGGTCGTTCGGTGGAATGAAAGAGCTGCTCTTTGACCTGGGTCTCGATGAGCGAACGCTTTTCTTCCACGACGATGATCAGATCGAGGCCCTTGGCAAAGCGGGCAAGGCCTTCGGGTTCGAGCGGCCAGACCATGCCGACCTTGTAGAGTCGGATCCCCAAATCGTTGGCGCGCACTTCGTCGATGCCCAGTTCGTCGAGGGCGGCGCGCACGTCGAGATAGCTCTTGCCGGTGGTGATGATGCCGATCTTCGGGGCGGCGCCGCCGCTCATGACGATGCGGTCGATCTTGTTGGCGCGGGCGAAGGCGAGGATGGCGGGGCGCTTGTAGTCGTGGAGGCGGGCTTCCTTGTCGAGCGCTTGATCACCGACGCGGATGTTCAACCCGCCGGGCGGCATGACGAAATCTGCCGGGATCGTCGGTGTGACGCGATCGATCCGGCCGTCGACGGTGGCGGTCGACTCGAAGTTGTCCTTGACGCATTTCATCCCGACCCAGACGCCGGCAAAGCGCGACAGGGCGTAGCCGTAGACGCCGAAGTCGAGCATCTCCTGCACACCGGCCGGGTTGAGCACGGGGATCATGTAGTCGATCATGGCGAACTCGGACTGGTGGGCCGAGGTCGAGCTTTCACACGTGTGGTCGTCGCCCATGAGCGCCAGCACGCCGCCGTGCTTGGAGCTGCCGGCGTGATTAGCGTGACGGAACACGTCGCCGGTGCGGTCGACGCCGGGACCCTTGCCGTACCAAACCGCAAAAACACCATCGTATTTGGCGTCGCCGCGCAGCTCGGCCTGCTGGCACCCCCAGACCGCCGTCGCGGCCAGGTCCTCGTTTAGGCCGGCCTGAAAGACGATGTTCTTCTTGTCCAGTAGACTGCGCGACCGCAACATCGCGCCTTCGAGGCCCGCAATCGGCGAGCCTCGGTAACCGGTGACATAGCCCGCCGTATTGAGGCCGGCGCGTCGGTCGCGCTCCTGCTGCATCAAGACGAGGCGGACGATCGCCTGCGATCCGTTCAGGATCTGGTGGGACTCTTCGAGGTCGAACTTGTCGTTGAGACTGGGGCTGCTCTTGGCCATGGGCTTGCCTTCTCGATGTCTCGTGGGCGAATACGGAAGACCCGCGCCCAAGGATCGAGGCGCGCAGTCGACCGCCGATAGGTCAACGATACTGTCATAACTCGGCCGGTGCTCAAAGATCGCAATGCCGGCAGCTGAGTACAAGGGCCATTGTCGGGCCCATACCGTCGATCCCCAGTATCGCTCATCCTCAGACCGCGAGGATAATTTTTCCCAGGTGAGCGTTGGATTTCATGTGGGCCAGGGCGGCGGCCGCTTGGTCGAGCGGGAAGGTCCGGTCGATCGGCAGGGAGAGTTTCCCGGATTCGACGGCCGACCACAGATCTTGACGCATCAACCGATTGATTTCACGCACTTCTTCGACGGATCGCGTGCGGAACGTCACGCCGATGTAATCGATCCGGCGCGCCGCATGCAAATCGAAGTCGAACTCGCCTTTGAAACCGCCGAGCCGGCCGACGTTGACGATCCGACCCAGAACCCTGGCCGCCTTGAGGTTGTCGTTGGCGACATAGCCCGAAATCTGGTCGACGATCAGGTCGACGCCTTTGCCACCGGTGGCTTCGAGGACGGCATCCGCCCACTTCGGGTCTTTCGAATCGACGGCGAGATCGGCGCCGAAATCTTTTAGCTTGGCCCGTCGGTCGGCATTAGTGGAGGATCCGATGATCAATCTGGCCCCCATATGCTTGGCGATCTGGAGCCCCAGCAGTCCGACGCCCGACGAGGCGCCCTGGATCAGCACGGCTTCGCCGGCCTGCAAGCGCCCCGCCGTGACGATGGCATTGTGCATGGTCTGGAGGGCCACCGGCAGGGTCGCCGCCTGCTCCCAGCTCATATTATTGGCGGGAATCGGACTGACGCGCCCGTAGTCGGCGACCGCCATTTCCGCATAGCCGCCGTTGCCGGAACACATGACCCGGTCGCCGGCTTTGACATTGCGCACCTCGGCGCCGGCTTCGACAACTTCGCCGGCCCACTCGAGACCGAGGACTGCGCCGGGGCCTCCGGCGTTGCCGTGCGGACGACCCGAGGCCATGATCAAATCGGCCCGGTTCAGGCCAGCCGCGCGCACCTTGACCAGGACTTGAGTGGGACCCGGCGTGGGCGCAGGCACATCGCGAACTTCGACGCCATTCGATCCGAGGACAGCGGCCTTCATGTCGATGCTCCTTCGCGCGCGACTGTTCGATTATTCGCCACGGAACATACCGCTGCGACCCTCGACGGCAAACACGGTCAACAGAGCACAGATGCCGAGCAGTGCGAAGCCCGCAGACAGGGGCAGCACGGATCCATCGAACTGGCGGGCAATGAGGGTCCCACAAATCGCGCCCGCCGCCGTGGTGTACGCGCCGATCAGGGACGCAGCCGTGCCCGCCGCCTGCCCCACCGGATGCATGGCGATGGCGTTGAAGTTGGGTTGCGTGACGCCGAACAGGAAAAAACACAAGGCCAGGAGAGGTGCGACAATCACCAGAGGCGGCTGCGTCACGGCGGCGAGGAGGGCGAGCGTCGAGGACACCAGCGTGAACGCCACCAGCGCCGAATGCGACAGCCGCCGCATGCCGACCCGCTGCACTAGACGAGCATTCGCGAACGAGGCAATCGCCATTGCCGAGGCGATGGCGCCAAAGACCACCGGAAACCAGACGCCCAGAGCAAACACCTCGACGAAGACTTGCTGGGCGCTCGAGATGTACGTGACGAGGCAGCCGAACATGAAGCCTGCGGCGACGGCATAGGCGACGGTAACCCGCGTTGTGAACACCAACCGCAGGGCGGCAAACGTACCGAGACGGACCTTCGTCCGGTCGTGCGTGTCGGGCAACCGCAACGCCGCCCAGACGATGGCCAGGGCCCCCACGCCGATCAACACATGGAAGGTGGTCCGCCAACTGCCCAACCCCGCCGCCGCCTGTCCGACCGACGGCGCCAGCACCGGCACGAGGATGAACACCATCATCACGGTCGAGAGGACGCTCGACATCATGCGGCCAGCGAAGAGGTCCCGGATGACGGCTACGGCGATGATGCGCGCGGCCGCGCCGCCGAACCC
>JANOKV010000343.1:0-3428 GCA_031419415.1 Hyphomicrobiales bacterium
TGTCCGGGGGAAATGCCCTGCCCGATGAGTGGAACTGATTGGTGCCATTTTTCGGTGCGCCTCGCGCGGTCGCGTGACCACAGGCTCGTCAAGGGCGCCGATGTGCCGTTCGAGGATGAACGATTTTGCTATCTCGTGGTCTCTCGCAGCCACGACGTTCAGCGCCCGACGGCGCGCGTTCTGGCTGAGCCAATCGTCGATCGCGCCGATGTGGCGCTCAAACTCTGCACCCCCGATGGCCTCGCCATGCCGCGCATTCTCCGCCGCGACAAGGCCGGCTACAAGGAGGCCCGCAAAGTCGCCTGGGGAGACGCTTATTTGCGGACCGGTGAACCGTAGGGTGCAATAGCTTCTTGGCGTATTGCACCGGCCCGGAGTTCCAACGCCGAAATCGGAACCGCGGCGGCGCTGGACGCTTCGCTACTGTTATGGGTGGCGACGGTACGGCGCGCGCCTTTCTTCCGGTGTCGATTGATCCCCTGGTCGCACACCGCTAACGTCGCGCAGTCGAGATCTCCACCCTGAAAGGCCCCGCTATGACCCAGATGCGTAATCGATTGCTGGGCTCCAGCGGGCTCTCCGTCTCGGAGATTTGCCTGGGCACGATGATGTTCGGAGGACCGACCCCGGAAGCAGATGCGGGCCGCATCGTCAATCATGCGTTCGACCACGGCATCAACTTCATCGACACGGCCAATACCTATGAGCAAGGACGCTCCGAGGAGGTCGTCGGTCGCGCTATTCGCGCCAAACGCGATCATTGGGTCTTGGCGAGCAAGCTCGCCCAACCTTCGCCGCAGGGTGGTGGACCCAACGATCGGGGGTTATCACGGCGCAATATCGTGGCGGCGGTGGACGCCTCGCTCAAGCGCCTCGGGACCGATTGGATCGACATCGAATACATTCACCGCGTCGATCTGCGCGTGCCTTGGACCGAGGTCGCGCGCGCGTTCAGTGATCTGATCGCGAGTGGAAAGTTGCGCTATTGGGGCCTGTCAAACGTGCGCGCGTGGCACATTCCAATGATCGCCACGGCGTGCCGCGATGTGGGTGCGCCGCCACCGGTGGTGCTGCAGCCCTACTACAATCTCATGAATCGACAGCCCGAAGTCGAGGTACTGCCGGCGGCAAAAGCCTTCGGCTTGGGTGTGGCAACTTACAGTCCACTCGCGCGCGGCGTGCTCTCGGGGAAATATCAACCGGGTAGCAACGCGCCGCCCGACACACGTGCCGGCCGCAATGACAGGCGCATGATGGAAACGGAATGGCGGCCAGAGTCACTGGAGCTGGCGCAGAAGCTCAAGGCACACGCCGAGGCAAAGGGGCGCACAATCGTCGATTTCGCCGTTGCCTGGGTGCTCGCCAACGACGCAATCACGTCGGTGATCGCAGGTCCGCGCACCTTCGAGCAGTGGACCAGTTACATGGGCGCCCTGGATTACCCCTGGACGAAAGAAGACGAAGCCCTCGTCGACAGCCTTGTCTCCCCCGGCCACCCCTCGACGCCGGGCTACACCGATCCCAACTACCCAATCGAGGGGCGGTTTTTGCGAGGGAGGTAGCCCAAACCCCTCACGCTGCCCGAAATAAGCGGACGGCTTCGTCGCACTCGAAGAGATAGAGGAGCAGGCGAAGCGCCTTGCCGCGGTCGCTCGCCAGTTCTGGATCGCGGTCGAGGATCATACGAGCGTCATCGCGGGCGGCCGCCAACAGATCGGCGAGGCCCGGCACTTCGGCGACGCGAAATTCGGGCATGCCAGATTGTCGGGCGCCGAGAACTTCGCCACCACCACGCAGTTCCAGATCTTTTTCCGCGATCAGGAACCCATCCTCGGTCTCGCGCAGCATTTCCAGGCGCGCGCGAGCGGTCTCGCCGAGCGGGCCTTTGAACAACAGCAGACAATAAGACTGCCGACTGCCGCGACCGACACGCCCCCGGAGTTGGTGAAGCTGGGCGAGCCCGAAGCGCTCGGCATGCTCGATGACCATGATCGAGGCGTTGGGCACATTGACGCCGACCTCGATGACGGTGGTCGCCACCAGGATCGACAATGCGCCCGACGAGAAGGCCTCCATCACCTTGTCTTTGGCAGGACCAGTCATGCCACCATGCAGGAGACCGACGCTGTCGCCGAACGTCTGCCCGAGGTGGGCGTGGCGTTCCTCGGCGGCGGCCAGATCCGACACGTCACTCGACTCGATGAGGGGGCACACCCAATAGATCTGGGCCCCTTGCGCCAAGGCGCGCTCGAGGCCCGCGATCACATCTTCGATGCGTTCGTTGGCGACCAGCGTCGTCGTCACGGGTTTGCGGCCGGCGGGCTTCTCCGTTAGGCGTGAGACGTCGAGATCGCCATAGTGGGTCATCAACAGCGTGCGCGGAATGGGCGTCGCCGTCATCACGAGCACGTTGACGCCCTCGGCGCCGCCTTTGGCTTGGAGCGCCAGCCGCTGGTGCACGCCGAAGCGATGCTGCTCGTCGATGACGACGAACGCGAGGTCGCGGAACACCACATCCGGTTGAAAAAGCGCGTGCGTGCCGATCAGAATATCGATCTCGCCGGTTGCCAGGCGTTCCAGAACCAGCGTCCGGGCCTTGCCTTTCTCGCGACCAGTCAGCAGGCCCAGACGCAGCCCCGCCTTTTCCGCCAGCGGCGCAATGGTGTCTGCGTGCTGGCGGGCGAGCACTTCGGTGGGCGCCATGAGGGCGGCTTGCGCCCCCGACTCGACGGCAATCGCCATGGCCATCAGCGCGACGATGGTTTTGCCCGACCCCACGTCGCCCTGCAGCAGGCGCAGCATGCGGGAGGGCGCGGCCATGTCCGTCGCGATTTCCGCGAGGGCTTCGCGCTGCGAGTTGGTGAGCGTGAAAGGTAGTGCATCAGCGATCTGCGCTCGAATGCGCGCATCGCCCGTGGTCTCGCGACCGGGCCGGCTGCGCAGGTTGTCGCGCACGAGGCCCAGCGCCAATTGACCAGCCAGCAGTTCGTCGAACGCAAGGCGTTGGCGTGGAATACCCCCGGCCGATACGTCGCCGGGGTCTTCGGGCAGATGCAGTCGACGGATCGCTTCACCGATTGGCGGCCAGCCGCGTGCGGACAGCCATGCCGTATCCTGCCATTCGGGCAGTGCCGGTGTGCGCTCCAAGACTTGGCGGGCGGCTTTGCCCAACACTTTGCCGGACAATCCCATCGTCAACGGGTAGACCGGTTCGAGCAGGGGTAACTCGTGCCGCCGCTCGGGCTCCACGATGTAGTCTGGATGGGTCATCTGCAGCGTTTCGCCGTAGCGCTCGACGCGGCCCGAGACGTAACGCACTTCGCCGACGGGAAGCTGGCGCTCGATGAATTTCTTCTCGGCGTGAAAGAACACGAGGTCGAGGCGACCGCTGTCGTCCTCGCAGTGCACCTTGTAGGGCGCTTTGCTGG
>JANOKV010000344.1:0-5833 GCA_031419415.1 Hyphomicrobiales bacterium
GGCGTCGGCAGCGTCTCCGTGCAGGGCGGCTTGAAGCCAGCGGTTCGCGTCCGCGTCGACCTCGACGCGCTCGCCGCCGTCGGTTTGACGCTCGAGGATTTGCGCGCGACGGTGGCGGCGGCCAACGTCTCGTCCCCGAAAGGCTCACTGGACGGGCGCACCCAATCGCACGCCATCGCCGCCAACGATCAGATTACGAGTGCGGCCGAATACAGCCGCATCACGCTGGCCCATCGCAGTGGCGCGCCGGTGCTACTGCGCGACGTCGCCGAGGTCACCGACGGCTTCGAGAACGAGCGCATCGGCGCCTGGCACCAGGACAGTCCCGCCGTCGTGCTCGACATCCGCCGCCAGCCCGGCGCCAACATCGTCGGCACCGTCACCCGCATCCACCACGAACTCGACCGCCTGCGTCGCACACTGCCCGCCGACGTGACGCTGGCCGTCGTCAGCGACCGCACCGGCACCATCCGCGCTTCCATCTTCGACGTGCAGTTGACGCTCGTGGTCAGCATGGTGCTCGTCATTCTCGTCGTGCTGCTGTTTTTGCGCACGTGGGCCGCCACCCTGATCGCGGGCGTCGCGCTGCCGCTGTCGCTGATCGGCACCTTCGGGGTGATGTGGGTCTGCGGCTTCAGCGTCGATAATCTGTCCTTGATGGCGCTGACCATCGGCACCGGCTTCGTGGTCGACGACGCGATCGTCATGATCGAAAACATCGCGCGCCACCGCGAGGATGGCAAAAGTCCACTGCGGGCGGCCTACGACGGCGCGAAAGAAATCGGCTTCACGATCATTTCACTCACGGCATCTTTGCTGGCGGTGTTCATTCCGCTGCTCTTCATGAGCGGCCTCGTGGGCCGCATGTTCCGCGAATTCGCGCTGACCTTGTCGATCGCCGTCGTCGTCTCGGCCATCGTCTCACTGACGCTGACGCCGATGATGTGCGCGAAACTGCTGCGGGCATCGCGCCACTCCCGCTCGCGTGAGAACGAAGGTCGTGTCATGGAAACGCCGAGCGGCTCCCTCGCCGCCCGCTTCGGCGATGCGCTTGCCGCGTTCTACGCGCGCACGCTCGTCCTCGTGCTGCGCCATCGCAAGCTCACGCTTTCAGCCACCGCCGCCACCGTCGCGCTGACCGTGACGCTCTACGCCGTCATGCCGAAAAGCTTCCTGCCGCTGCAGGATACGGGCCTCATCACTGTCGTTCTCGAGGCCGATCCCGATGCCTCGTTCACGGAAATGACGCGCCTGCAATCGCAAGCCGTCGGCATCGTCCGCCACGCACCCGAGGTGGCCGAGGTCGTGTCGGTGGTGGGCGCGGGCTCGGCCAACCCGACGCCCAACATCGCGACCCTCACCGTCGCCCTCAAACCGCACGCCCAACGCCGGGCCACCGCCGCCGCGATCGCCGAGCGCCTGCAAACCGACCTGGCGCGCCTTCCCGGCATCACGCCGTTCGCCAAGCCCGTGCAGGACGTGCAGATTGCGACGCGCGCGAGTTTTTCACAATTCCAGTACACGCTCGTCGGCGCAGACAGCGCTCAGGTGCGCGACTGGGGCAAGCGGCTGATCGCGGAGCTGCGCGCCGATGCGGGCTTGCGCAACATCAGCTCGATCGACGAAGACGAAGGGCTCGCCACCACCATCGTCGTCGATCGCGTACGCGCTGGCCAGTACGGCGTCTCGATGCAATCGGTGAGCGAGGTGCTGAACAGCGCCTTCTCGCAACGCCAAATCTCGACGATCTACGGGCAAGCGAACCAATACCGCGTCGTGCTCGAGGTCGCGCCGCGCTTCCGCTCCGACCCCAACGCTCTGGGCGCCCTGCGTGTCCCCGGCCGCGACACATCCCAGATCGCCAATCTCAATCTGCCGGCAGGCGCTGCCCCGCCGACGCCCTCGCAGGTCCCACTCTCGACGATCGCGCGCATCGAGCGGGGCACGGCGCCGCTGGCCGAAAGCCGCCAGGAGCAGTTTCCAGCCTTCACCATCGGCTTCGACTTGGGTGCGGGCCGCTCGCTCGATGCGGGCGTGGACGCCATTCACGCCGCCGAGCGCCGCATCGCCCTGCCCGATCAGATCACCGGATCGTTCGCCGGGGAGGCGGCTGAATTCCGCGAGAGCCTCGACAACCAGCCGCTGCTGATCCTGGCCGCGCTCGTCGCCATCTATATCGTGCTGGGCGTGCTCTACGAGAGTTTCGTGCACCCGTTGACGATCCTGTCGACGCTGCCCTCGGCCGGCATCGGCGCGCTGATCGCGCTGGCGGCCGTCGGCGAGCACCTCACCGTCATCGGCGTCATCGGCATTATTCTGCTAATGGGCATCGTCAAGAAAAACGCGATTTTGATGATCGACTTCGCCATCGCCGCCGAGCGCGAGCGGGGTCTCACCGCCGAAGCCGCGATCCTCGAAGCGTGCCGGCTTCGCTTCCGCCCGATCATGATGACGACGCTTGCGGCCCTCTTCGGCGCCCTGCCGCTCGCGATGGCGTCGGGGCCGGGCTGGGAACTGCGCATGCCTCTGGGCGTGAGCATCATCGGCGGCCTGCTGCTCAGCCAACTCCTGACGCTCTACACGACGCCGGTCATCTATCTCGCGCTCGACAGCGTGCGCCGCCGCCTGCTCGGTACGGGCGCCGCATCGGCGGGCACAGCGCCGACGCCGGAAGCTGCGACATGAACATTGCCGCGCCCGCCGTCCGCCGCCCCGTTGCCACCACGCTCCTCTCGCTCGGTCTGCTGCTCGTCGGCCTCGTCAGCTACCGGCTGCTGCCCGTCGCCAGTCTGCCGACCGTGGACCTGCCGACGATCCGCGTCGGCGCGAGCCGCCCCGGCGCCGATCCCGAAACGATGGCGTCGACCGTTGCGGCTCCGCTCGAGCGTCGCCTGGGCGCTATCCCCGGCGTCACCGAGATCACCTCCACGAGCGCCCTGGGAACCACCTCCATCACGCTGCAATTCGATCTGTCGCGCAAGGTGGACCGCGCCGCGCAGGACGTGCAGGCCGCCATCAACGCCGCCGCCGCCGACCTGCCCTCGGACATGCCGGTGCTGCCCAGCGTGCGCAAAGCCAACCCGGCGGCGGCTCCCATTCTCGTGCTGGCCCTGACGTCGCGCACGCTCTCGACCAGCGCCATCTACGATGCGGCCGACAGCATCATCGTGCAGCGGCTCTCGCAGGTGGCGGGCGTCGCCGAGGTCTCCGTCTCCGGCGCAGAACAGCCAGCCGTTCGCGTGGAAGTCGATCCTGCCGTGATCGCGGCCTCCGGCATTACCCTCGAGCAGGTGCGCACAGCGATCGCGCAGAGCGTGGCGCTCGGCCCCGTCGGTCGGCTCGAGAACGACCACCGGTCCGAGACCATCCGCCTCGATGCGCAACTGCGCCGCGCCGACGCGTTCAATTCCGTCGTTCTGCGCGCCAAGAACGGCACGATCGTGCGCCTCACCGACATCGCCCGCGTCAGCGACGGCGTGCGCAACACGCGGGCATTCGGCACGTACGACGGTCAGCCCGCTGTCATCATCACCATCACCAAGTCGGCCGACGCCAACGTCGTCGCGACGGCGGATCGCGTGCGCGAATTGCTGCCAGACGTGAAACGCTGGATCCCCGCCGACATCGATCTGGCCGTCATGTCGGACCGCACGACGACGGTGCGCGCCAGCATCCTCGACATGCAGAAGACGCTGCTGATTTCCATCGCGCTGGTGATGGGCGTCATGCTCGTCTTCCTCGGTCGCTTCGTGCCCATGTTGGCGGCGGGCGTCACCATACCCCTCGCCTTCGCCGGCACGTTCGCGGGCATGTGGGTCGCCGGCTTTTCCATCGACAACCTGTCGCTGATGGCGCTCGCCATTTCCGTCGGCTTCGTCGTCGACGACGCCATCGTCGTCATCGAGACCGTCGTGCGCAAGGTCGAGGAGGGCATGACGCCGTTCGCCGCCGCCATCGAGGGCGCGGGCCGCATCGCCTTCACCATCGTCACGATCAGCCTGTCGCTCATTGCGGCCTTCATTCCGCTGATGTTCATGGGCGGCATCGTCGGGCGTTTCTTCCAGGAATTCGCGCTCGTCGTCACCTTCGCCATCGTCGTCTCCACAGTCGTTGCCCTGACGCTGACGCCGATGCTGTGCGGGCATCTGCTGCGCGCGCGGAGCACCACGCCGACCCGCCCGACCCTCATCGCGCGCGGGATGACGGCCCTCGTCGGCGCTTATGAAGCCTCGCTCGGGCTGGCGCTGCGCCACATCTGGCTGCTGCTGCTCTCGCTCGCCATCACTGTCGCGCTCACCGTGCAGCTCTTCATCACGCTGCCGAAAGGCTATTTCCCGCAGGATGATACGGGCCTGCTGTTCGGCTTCACGCAGGCCTCGCCCGACGTTTCCTTCGAGGAGATGCGCCGCTTGCAGGAGGAAGCCGCGCGCATCGTCGGTCGCGATCCAGCCGTCGCTCACGTCAGCTCATTCCTGGGGGCGTCCAACTGGACAGCCGCCATGAACAACGGCCGCCTGATGGTGGCGCTGAAGCCGCTCGACGAGCGCGGGATCGCCGCGCGTGACGTGGTCGCCCGCCTGCGCCGACCACTCGGAGCCATTCCGGGGTTGGGTGTGTTCATGTTCCCCATCCAGGATGTGCGCACGGGGGCTCGTCATGGGCGCTCGGAGTATCAGTTCACGCTCTGGAGCGCGGATCTGGCTCGACTGCGCACCACGGCCGCCGCCGTCGCCGACCGCATGCGCGCGCTGCCCGGTGTCGTGGACATATCGACCGACCAAGAAACCGGCGGCCTGCAAGCCGATATCAAGATCGACCGCGACGCCGCATCTCGCCTGGGCGTATCGGTGCAGGACATCATGGGCGCGCTGAACAATGTCTTCGCCCAACGCCAAGTCGCCACCATCTACGGTGAGCGCAACCAATATCGCGTCGTGCTGGCGGTCGAAGCCAGGCTCGGACGCGGCCCCGAAGATCTCGCCGCCGTGCACGTCCCCGCCGCCAACGGGCGCCAAGTCCCACTCTCCGCCGTCGCCACGTTCGGTCGATCCTTGTCGCCGCTCGTCGTCAACCACCAGGGGCAATTCGCCGCCGTCACCGTCAGCTATGGCTTGGCGCCGGGCGTTTCGCTCAGCGATGGCACGCGCCTCATCCGGGATGCCGTCGCAGGGATGGCGCTCCCCGAGGGCGTGCACGCCGATTTTGCCGGCGACGCGCAGCAATTCGCGCGCTCGAGCAACGACCAGACCCTGCTCGTGATCGGCGCGCTCGTGGCCATCTACATCCTGCTGGGTGTGCTCTATGAGAGCCTGCTGCACCCGCTGACCATTCTATCGACGCTGCCCTCGGCGGGATTGGGCGCGCTGCTCGCGCTGAAAGTCACAGCCACGGATCTGACGCTCGTCGCCTTCATCGGCATCATTCTGCTGATTGGAATCGTCAAGAAAAACGGCATCATCCTGATCGACCTGACGCTCGATCTGCGCAAGCAGGGCCTCCCTGCGCGCGAGGCCGTCATCCGCGCCGCCGCCGAACGCTTTCGTCCCATCTTGATGACGACGCTGGCCGCAGCGCTCGGCGCGCTGCCCCTCCTGCTGGGCGATGGCCCCGGCGCGGAGCTACGCCGCCCGCTCGGCATCACCGTCGTCGGCGGCCTTCTCGTGTCGCAAATTCTCACCCTCTACACGACGCCCGCTATCTACCTCGCCCTCGAACGCCTGCGCGCGTGGCGGCCGGGGAGCCAGCAGGCCGGTGTCTGGCCTTTGGCCTGACACCGTCGCGCTACCGCGCAGCAGACGCCGAGGCGCCGTCGCGGAAAGGTGTCAGGCCAAAG
>JANOKV010000345.1:0-1630 GCA_031419415.1 Hyphomicrobiales bacterium
TTGCCGACGCTGACGAGGCAGGAATGGGTCTCGATGTAGCCTTGGTGTACGGGCTTCGTTTTGAAGGTGCGCTCGATGATGACGTCGGCTTGCTTGAAGCCAGCCTCCACGTCGCCCAGCTTGTGCTCGAGCTTGCCCGCGATGTTGGAGGGCTTGCCTTCGAACTTGATGTGATCGTGCAGGATGGGCGCGTCCGGCTTCATCGCGTCTTCGACATCGATGCTGAACGGCAGCACCTCGTATTCGACTTTGATCAACTTGAGCGCTTGTTTGGCGATCGCGTTCGATGTTGCAGCGACAGCGGCGATGGGGTGGCCGGCAAACAGCGCCTTATCCACGGCCATGACGTTGCGCGCCATCCAGCGCATGTCCTGGATGCCCAGCATCACCGACTTGTCGAGCGGGAACTGGACGAGGTCTTTCGACGTCATCACGGCCTTGACGCCTTCGAGAGCGGCGGCCTTGGACGTATCGATCGACTTGATGCGCGCGTGTGCGTGTGGGCTGCGAAGAACGCGCCCCCACAGCATGCCCGGCAATTTCGTGTCGGCGGAGTAGGCCGCGCGGCCTGTGACTTTATCTTCGCCGTCCGGGCGGATGGTGCGCTTGCCGATCCACTTGTTCGTCGGTGTGTGTTCGTTCATCCCTGCACATCCCAGTTGGTTGTCGTTTCGTCGGTCACCCGACAAGTATCCCGTGGTCGAGTATCGGCTGTCGGAGCCGACTTGCCAACCGTCAAACGACCCGCCTGTCGGCAATGCCCGTCGAATAGGCAGCGCAAGCAGGTGCTGCAACTCTCAGGAGCGGCGGATTCGACTTTATGACAGCCGCTCAGCTTGCGAGCGCCTGCACGATCTTGGCGGCGGCGGCAGCCACCAGCTCGGGCTTCTCCATGCGACCCGTATGGGGCGCTAACGGCAGGCCATCGAAGCGCGGAATGACATGGAAATGCAGATGAAAAACCACCTGGCCGCCGGCTGCTTCGTTGAATTGAAGGACGGTCACCCCCTGCGCGCCAAAGGCTTTCAGGTGGGCGCGACCGATTTTCTGGACCGTGGCGAGACAGGCGGCGAGCTGCTCGGTAGACGCATCCAGCACATTGCGGGCCGGCGTTTTCGGAATAACGAGCGTATGGCCCTCACAGCGCGGCATGATGTCCATGAAGGCCAGCGTTGCGTCGTCCTCGTAGACCTTGGTCGAGGGGATCTCGCCCCGTAACACTTTGGCGAAAACATTGGTGGGGTCATAGGACATGAAGTGGCTCCGTGTGGACAGAAGTTCGCCAGTCGGCCATCGGGAGTGGGCAGTCGCATACTAGATCCAAATACCGAGCGAATGGGCTTGCATTGCGAGAAGCCAAAAATACCGCCCCCCGACTGCCTCTTCTCAATCCTGCTCCGCTTCGATTTTTGCCGCACCATCGCCCCGCCGGTAAGGCGCATACTCGGCGAGTGCGGCGCGTTGTTCGTCCATGTGCGCGCGCTCCTGCACGAGGTAGCGTGCGATCGCCGTCCGCAAACCCGTGTCGGCGATGAAGTGCGCGGAATAGGTCGGCGTCGGCAGGTAGCCCCGTGCCAGTTTATGTTCCCCTTGCGCACCCGCTTCGACGCGCGCGAGGCGGTTGTCGATG
>JANOKV010000346.1:0-3681 GCA_031419415.1 Hyphomicrobiales bacterium
TTGACGCGGCGGCGGAATTCGGCGGATTGGGCTGCGACGAGGCCGGCATTGCGAGCAACGACGATCACGCCCGTGTCTTGCAACGCGGTCTTGAGCGACGTTACGAGCTCGCTTTTTGCGGCTCTATCCACGAGACATTCACTCCATCATGCCAGGCCGGCAAAAGCCAAGCCCGGCTGGGTTGCACCTTACCTATCGAGCCGCTGGGGCTTCGACGGCGCTCTGCTTCCTGTCCGCCCGTGCGATCCAAAGGATAGCGCGGTGCGACCCGATGAGGTCCAAACCGACATACTGGGTCGAAACGCGTCCGACCCTGGTGTTCCGTTCGTTCCCGTCTCATGCAGGCACCCGACACTTCGGGATTTCAGAACGACGTCACCGCCGTCACCTGCAGTCTCGGACAGGTTCGGGACCGAAGGTTTCCCCTGGTCCCGATCCCGGGCCGAAGCCCGGAATTCTTCGCTTTATTCCGTCGTCTCCAGTTGCTCAGCCTTGCGGCTGCGCGCTCATGACGGACGCAGAGTCGAGCTTCACGCCCAGGCCCTGCGTCGAGGCCAGAGAAATCTTCTTGACGTACGTGCCCTTGGCGCCCTGCGGCCGGGCGCGAATGACCGCGTCCACGAAGGCGCGGATGTTCTCGACCAGCGCCTGGTCCTGGAAGCTCACCTTGCCGACGCCGGCATGCACGATGCCCGACTTTTCGACGCGGAACTCGACGGCGCCGCCCTTGGCGCCCTGCACGGCGGTGGCCACGTCCATGGTCACGGTGCCGACGCGCGGATTGGGCATCAGACCACGGGGACCCAAAACTTTACCCAACCGACCGACGAGACCCATCATGTCGGGCGTCGCAATGCAGCGATCGAAGTTGATGACGCCCTTGGACACCTGCTCCACGAGGTCTTCCGCCCCAACGACATCGGCGCCGGCAGCGCGGGCTTCGTCGGCTTTGGCGCCACGTGCAAACACGGCCACGCGCTGCGTCCGACCCGACCCGTTCGGCAGGTTGCAGACACCGCGCACCATCTGATCGGCATGCTTGGGATCGACGCCCAAGTTCATCGAGATTTCGATGGTCTCGTCGAACTTTGCCTTGGCGCGCGATTTGACCAGTTGCACCGCCGCTTCGACAGCATGCGAGGCACTGGGATCGACGCCGTCGTATACCGCCGCCATACGCTTGCCGCCGGCAATACGGGTGGCTTTGATCTTTTCCGGGCTCACGGCCATGATCAGCTCTCCACGACTTGAAGGCCCATCGAACGGGCAGTGCCCGCGATGGTGCGCGCTGCGGACTCGACATCGGCCGTATTCATGTCTTTCAGCTTCATTTCAGCGATGCCGCGAATCTGCGTCATCGTGATCGTGCCGACCGGATTGCGGCCCGGCTCCTTGGAACCCGACCCCGGCTTGCCGGTGGGCTTGAGGCCAGCGGCCTTCTTGATCAGATACGTGGCTGGCGCCATCCGCATCTCGAAGGTGAACGAGCGGTCGCTGAACACCGTGATCTTCACGGGAACGGGCTGACCGGGCTCCATGTCTTTCGTTTTGGCGTTGAACGCCTTGCAGAATTCCATGATGTTGACGCCGCGCTGACCGAGCGCCGGGCCGATCGGTGGCGCCGGGTTCGCAGCACCCGCAGGCACCTGCAGGTTGATGTAGCCGTCTATCTTCTTCGCCATATCTTTCCCCTACTTCCATGCGAGACACCAACGGGCGCCTGCCGGGTTAGCGGTCTACGGGCTGGCCAGCCCTCCCGCACTCTTCGAGACTGAGATCAGGGTCGCCCCGTCACCTCGGCTCGAACTCCATCCCCGATCGACACAAAGTCGATCAGGCCACTTTTTCCACTTGCGCGAACTCGAGATCGACACGCGTGGCGCGTCCAAAAATCATTACTGCGACTTTGAGGCGCGAACGCTCCTCGTCGACTTCTTCCACCTGCCCAGCGAAGGTCGCGAACGGTCCGTCCGACACCTTGATCTGCTCACCCACCTCGAACGAGACGGCGGGCTTGGGCCGCTCGACACCCTCTTTGACTTGATTGAGGATGCGCATCGCCTCGGCTTCACTGATCGGAATCGCCTTGTTCTCGGCCCCGAGAAAACCGGTGACCTTCGGCGTGTTCTTGATCAGAAGAAATGCCTCGTCGGTCATCTCCATCTTGACGAGCACGTAGCTCGGAAACAGCTTTCGCTCAAACTGAATCTTGCGACCCCGCCGAACCTCGATCACATCCTCCGACGGAACGAGAACCTCCTCGAATAAATGTCCGAGATTGGCCGCCTTGGCTCTCTCCTTGATTGCCTGGGCCACCTTCTTCTCGAAATTCGAGTAGGCGTGCACGATGTACCAGCGCTTCGCCATGCCTTGTCTCTGATCTGTCCTGGTCTGAAGTGCCGGATTTGGCGTCATAGTTCCTGCCGGACCCGAAAGGGTCGCAATCAACGACGAATGTTCAAGACGTACTGCACAACCGTACCGATGCCCAAATCGGCGAGAGTGAAAAACAGCGCCGCCACTGCGACCATGATCAGAACCATGACGGTGGTGACCCAAACTTCGCTCCAGGTCGGCCAGGTGACCTTGCTGACCTCCTGCCGCACTTCCTGAATGAATTCGAACGGATTTATCCGGGCCATCCGCACCTATCCTCGAGGGCTTCTCGCGACCGCAGGGGCGGAGCGAGGTCAATATCGTCGTGCGGCAGCGGCGTCGGCCAATCGGTCGGGCTGGCAGGGGCGGAGGGTCTCGAACCCACAGCCTTCGGTTTTGGAGACCGACGCTCTGCCAATTGAGCTACACCCCTAAGATCGCCCTGCCCCACCAGCCAAAAAACACCGGCCAGCAAAACCACACCAGGCGTTCGCCCGAAGTCCTGTTCCAAACATCAAGGTCGGCATAGCGTGCCCCGGGGCCCATACCCCGGTTTCGCTGCCGACCAAGAATTGCTTGTTAGGGGTCTTATAAAGCGCGTCCTAGTCCCGCACAAGTATATTCTCACGAATAATCTTGACAGTCACCCAATCGAGGAAACCTGCCGACCGCAGATCGTCGATATTTTTCGTTTTACTGTTTTTTTTCAACGACAACCGCCGTGCCATAGGCCAGCACTTCGGTCACGCCAGCAGAAATCTCGTTGGCATCGTATCGCATCGCCAAAATGGCATTGGCGCCGATCTCGCGCGCATGCGCGACCAGAAGGTCATGGGCCTCCTGTCGGGCTTGCTCGGCAAGCTTGGTGTAGATCGTGATGTTGCCACCGACAAGGGTCTGGAGCATGGCGCCGAAGCCAGCAATAATATTGCGCGACCGCACGGTAACCCCCCGCACGAGGCCCAGGTGCTCGACGATACGATAGCCCGGCAAGTCGTTGGTGGTGGTGACGATCATGCGACCTCGGGCGGCGAGGGCAGAATGGCGAATAGCCAATAGGGAGGAGATGGTCTCGTGGTGGTCGGTGAAACTGGTTTCCGCCGACCCCTCCCTTCGTTTACCTGCTGTGCCTATCGGCTACTCGCTCCTTCTATTTACTCGACAATTTTCGTCACGATGCCGGCGCCGACGGTGCGGCCGCCTTCGCGGATGGCGAAGCGAACTTGCTCTTCCATCGCGATCGGCGTGATCAGCTCCACCGCGAACTCCGCGTTGTCGCCCGGCATCACCATTTCCGTGCCTTCC
>JANOKV010000347.1:0-1815 GCA_031419415.1 Hyphomicrobiales bacterium
ATCGATCGTAAGCAAAGCGCCGTGGATGGCCGTCCCATCCACGGCGGCTGCGTGCGTGTGGTCACACCCTGAGTTCGACGATAGGGATCGACGGGATGGCGCCGTGGCCGAAGCCGTGCAGGTTGATTTCCAGTTTGTCGGTATCGAACCGGACAGGGACGTCGAACGCGAAGCCAGCCGTGATTGCGCCGCCCACGCCGGGGATGTGACCGGGCAGGAATGTGATGATGCCGGTGGTGGTATCGAGGCTGTAGTGGACGCCGTGGACTTTCGCGATGGATGCCACGGCGACGAGCACGGTTCCCGCAACCGGTTTTTTGACCTCGCGGTCGTAGGGGGCGAAGGCGCTGCCGTAGCGTTTGATCAGCGGGAACGTCGCGCGCAGACCATTGCCGATGCCCAGAGTTTGATCCGAGGCCGACACCGTGCCGGTCGGTGGACAGGATTTCCAGTCGGACGGATCTTTCCAGCGAAAGCCGTGTAACCGTCCGCGCCGTTCCTCGAAAAATTCGATGACGGCATGCAGATCGTCGAGCGAGCGAACACCGTAGCCCGCGTTCCAACTGCGGCGCGCGTGCGCCCATCGGGCATTGCGCTCTTCGTGGCCCGAACCCAGCACGACGATTTCGGTGCGGCGCTCGGGTCCGCCCTGCGCGCCATGTGAGACCGAAGTGGGGAAGCGAATTTCGTGAAACATGACGAAGCCTAGAGGTTGCGGTGGCCGCGACCGACGGTGCGGGCGAGGAGGGCGGCGAGTTGGGTTTCCGAACGCCGGAAGCTCTCGGCGTCGGGCGTCGTGACGTTGAAGGTGACGGTGACATTGCCGCCCGTGCCGGACGCCGCGACGCCCAGGCGACCATCGGGTCCGCGCGCGAGGGGGAGGATGGCTTCCGCCCCCCGCTCGCCGGCGATGCCCGTGCCGCGACCGAGCGGAAACGTCATCGGCGAGGAGACGATGCCGCCAGATGCGAACGGCACGGGCGTGCCTTGCGATAAAACCCCACCTTTGGCGAAGGCCACACCATTGCCGTTAAGAGAGACCGTAAGGGCCTGCGCCAGCGCGCTTCCCATCGACTTGAAGGAGGCGTCGAGGGCGAGCTTGGATAGGGACAGGCCGACATTGCGCAGCACGTCATTAAAGCTGCAACCTTGCAACGCCATACCGGTGAAGGCTGTCGCCATGACCTTGCCGAACTGGTTTCCGATGCGAGACGCATTCTCCAGTTCTTTCGTGTAGGCCTTGGCCTCGTTTCGCGCACGAGCGAATTCCACGCGTGAGGTGGTCATGTCGATGGCGACGGCGTCGGAAACGTCGGGTTCTGATTCGGAGTCGATCATGGGGCTCGTTCGCAATGCGCGCGTCAGGGAGGACGGGAGGTGAAGCGCCGCTCAGTCTGGGAACCGAGCGACGAGATTTGCGAGATCATGACGGGTGAGCGGGGATGCGGTGCGGTCGCGACCGAGCAAACCATCGAGAGCGGCGGCGATTTCACGCGGCGTCATCGACCAGAAGTGCGCGGGAGACAGGCGCAGAACCCCTAACCCCAAGGCCATCACCTCGTGCCAGGGAAAGGGTCGGGCGCGGCGCGGGCCTCCGCTCGTCCTGGCGGGCTCACGGGGTCCGTGTCGACTGCGACCGTTGCCGATCCAAACGTGGCTGAAAGCAGACGAGCTACGATGTCGACGAAGCCCGCCGCACCGCCTTCGCCCCGCAGCCGCGCGACCGCGCCGTCGTCGATATCGTGGCCCGCGCCACGCAGGCCAGCGCCGATGATGCGCGTGGCGTCGCGCGCCGATAATCGGCCGTGGCTGAAT
>JANOKV010000348.1:0-3464 GCA_031419415.1 Hyphomicrobiales bacterium
CGGTGTTGATTTCGGTAGAGGCGATGACGATGAGGTCGCGAACCTGGTCATTGCCAGGGATCAGGCGCGACACCGGTACGCCACCCAGCACTCCCTTGTCGACGAGTTGATCGATGACCCGAGAGGCGTCGTCGCGCACACGGATCGTGAACTCGTTAAAGAAGGCGGACGTGAGCACTTCGACACCGTCGATCGTGCTCAAGCGCTCGGCCAGATCGCACGCGTTGGCGTGATTGACCCGCGCCAAGCGCCGCAATCCCGCTTCACCCAACAGCGTCATATGGATCGTGAACGCCAGCGCACACAGCCCCGAGTTGGTGCAGATGTTGCTCGTCGCTTTCTCACGACGAATGTGCTGCTCGCGCGTCGACAGCGTCAGCACGAAGCCGCGCTTGCCTTCGGCATCGATGGTCTCGCCAGCCAATCTCCCCGGCATCTGGCGCACGTACGTGTCGCGCGTCGCAAAGAGGCCGACGTAGGGTCCACCGAAGTTCAAGCCGTTGCCGATCGACTGGCCTTCGGCCGCCACGATGTCGGCGCCCATCTCGCCGGGGGACTTGATCAGGCCCAGTGCCACGACTTCTGTCACGACGACGATCAACAGTGCGCCTTTGGCATGCGCGGCATCGGCGATGGGGGCCAGATCGCGGATCGATCCGAAGAAACTGGGATACTGCACGACGACGCAGGATGTCTCCCCATCGATGCGCGCCACGATGTCCTCGACGCCGTGAGGATCGGCATCCAGGGCCGTCACCTGCGATCCGCCGAAATGCGCCAGCGTCTCAATGACGGCGGTGTACTGGGGATGCAGGCCACCCGACACAAGCGCGCGTTTCCGCTTGGTCACGCGATGCGCCATCAGCACCGCTTCCGCCGTCGCGGTGGAGCCGTCGTACATCGAAGCGTTGGCGACATCCATGCCGGTGAGATTGGCGACCTGGGTCTGGAATTCGAAAAGATACTGCAACGTGCCCTGCGAAATCTCCGGCTGATAGGGCGTGTAGCTGGTCAGGAATTCCGACCGCTGAATGAGGTGGTCGACAGTGGCCGGCACGTGATGCCGATAGGCGCCCGCGCCGATGAAGAAGGGCACGGAGCCGGCGGGCGTATTCTTGGCCGCCAATTGTCCCAGTTCGCGCTCGACTTCGAGTTCGCCCTTGGTGCGTGGCAGATCCGGCAGCGCGCGCATCAGCTTGTCGCGCGGCACATCGACGAAGAGATCATCGATCGCAGCCACGCCGATTTTGGCCAGCATCGCGCGACGGTCAGTGTCGGCCAGGGGGAGATAGCGCATCATTGCTCCTTCACGAACTGATCGTAGGCCGCCTTGTCCATGAGGCCCGCCAACTCGGCCGAATTGGACAGGCGCAGTTTGTAGAACCATCCCGCGCCTTCCGGGTCTTCGTTGACAGCGCCGGGGGAGGCGGCGATCGCGGCATTGGCTTCGATCACCTCGCCCGAGACCGGGGCGTAGACATCGCTTGCGGCCTTCACGCTCTCGACGACCGCGCAAGCTTCGCCGGCCGCGACCGTGCGACCGACATCGGGCACCTCGACGAACACGACATCGCCGAGCTGTTCAGCCGCATGCTTCGTGATGCCGATGGTCGCGATGCCACCATCGGTGTGAATCCATTCGTGGTCTTTGGTGAAGTTGAGCGTGGCCATTGTCCCTCCGGATCGATCAAGGTTTGCGCGCGTAACGATGGGGCGTGAACGGTAGGCTCACCACCTCGGCGGGGAGGGGCTTGCCGCGCACGACGAGATTGAGCGGGGTGCCGGGCGCGGCGTGTGCGCTCGCCACGAAACCCATGGCGATGGGTCCGTTGACGGTCGGCCCGAAACCACCCGAGGTGACGATGCCGATCGGATCTCCCGATGCGGACAGAATTTCCGCACCCTCGCGGGCCGGGGCGCGGCCTGTGGGGCGAATGCCGACGCGGCGTCGAGGCGCGCCATCGCGCAATTCGCTTTGAATGCGGGGCGCGCCCGGAAAGCCACCCTCGATGCGCCGCCGTTTTTGGATCGACCAGGCGAGGCCCGCTTCGATCGGGCTGGTGGTGGTGTCGATGTCATGTCCGTAAAGGCACAGACCCGCCTCGAGCCGCAGCGAGTCGCGCGCGCCCAGACCGATCGGCGCCACTTGGGGATCAGCCGCGAGTAGCCGCCAGATGTCGGCGGCGCCAGCGTCGGGCGTCGCGATCTCATAGCCATCCTCGCCCGTGTAGCCCGAGCGCGTCACGAACACGGTGTGTCCGTGCAGCGTCGCGTATGCGCCCGACATGAAGCCCAAGGCGTCGATGCCCGGAATATGCGCCGCCAGCACACGCGCAGCGGCCGGCCCCTGCAAGGCCAGCAGGGCGCGCTTGTCGGCGACGTGGAGTCTCACATCGGGCGGCAGACGGGCGCGCAGATGCGCGAAGTCGGCCACTTTGCACGCGGCGTTGACGACCAGGACGAGCGCGCCGTCCGCTGTCGGCTCGGGCGCGCGCGTCACCATCAGATCATCGAGGATGCCGCCGTCATCGGCCAAGAGCTGCGTATAGCGCTGCTGGCCGGGCGCGAGTTCAGCGATTGCGGCGGGCACGAGCGCCTCGAGCGCCCGGGCAGCCGTCGCGTGATCGGGCCCTTGCAGGAACGCAATGCCCATGTGGGCGACATCGAAAAGCCCGGCGTTTTGCCGCGTCCAAAGATGTTCCTTGAGCACGCCTGCTGGATACTGGACCGGCATATCGTAGCCGGCAAAAGGTACCATTTTGGCGCCTGCGGAGACGTGGAGATCGTACAAAGGGGTGCGCAACGGGGGCGCATCGGCGGCCGGGGATTGTCCCATGACGAGGTCTCAGACAGGCTCTCTATCCCACGTTCCACCATGAACGTGAGTTCAAGCCCCCTCTGTCACGGAACCTGAGAGATTTGAGCCGCAGAGCCTTGGCAGACCCCGCAACTTTACCCCTTCGGTGGGCCGCACATCAGTGTGCGACCGCTTTCCAGAGCACCATCGACCTGCGGTCCGTTTGCCTGAGAGTTTCCGGGGCGGTTGCTCCTTCGGCGCCGGTCTTTACGCATACGAAACCGGTCTCTCCCGCAGGCGTCGATTGGCTGTCGGCACACATTAAGGATCGAGGCCTTTCTGTCAACACGGGTAAAAGATGTGCCCGCAGCCCAAAATCGGCAGGTGTTGCCGTAACGGCCCCCCTATTCCCGCGCCGTTTCATCCCGATCGCGGGTCGCGCTTGCAATCGAAGTCGTCTCGAGCGATATACGCGGCTCGCACCCGACTGGCTGTGCCGGTTCGAGGGCGTGAGGATGCGGGTGTAGCTCAGTGGTAGAGCATCACGTTGCCAACGTGAGGGTCGTGGGTTCAAATCCCATCTCCCGCTCCAATTTTTTCGCAGAGTCGCGATAGCGCGATCGTGCGGGTACGCCTCCGGCGTTATTCAAACCCTCGAATAAGCCGA
>JANOKV010000349.1:0-21657 GCA_031419415.1 Hyphomicrobiales bacterium
GAGAAGGTTGGCGAGTGCATCGCCGAATACGGCGCCCCGACAGTGGCCGACATGCATGGGGCCCGTCGGATTTGCCGACACGTATTCCACATTGACGGCTTCGCCATGCCCGACGTCGACGCGGCCGTAGGCATCGCCTGCTGCAACAATGCGCGCGAGCGTGCCCTGCCAGTCTTGCGGTCGCAGGGTCAGATTGAGAAATCCAGGGCCGGCCACTTCGATCTTCGAAAAACGCGCATCGCTTTCCAGCTTCGCCGTCAGTTTTGCGGCAATGTCGCGAGGCTTCAGGCCGGCAGACTTGGCGAGCACCATCGCGGCATTGCAGGCGATGTCTCCGTGGCTGGGGTCCTTCGTCGACTCGACGCCGATCGAGATTAAATCCAGCCCTGGCGGCAACGATCCCTCTGCGACGAGTTCGGTGAGTGCCGCGACGATCGTCGCCTCGACGTCGGCGAAGAGGTTCATTGGAAGCCCACGAGATGACAACTGCACGAAAGGGCTCGCCTATCTCAGTTCCGGTGTGGCGTCAAACAAGCGCTGGTGCTCGGCAATCGCAAAGCGATCCGTCATCCCGGCGATGAAGTCCCCGAGACGCCGCGCTTGAGCATCCGCTCCCATCGCCCCCAGTTCAACGCCACGACCGTGCGGGAAAGATGCTGGGTCGGACCTGTAGCGGGCGAACAGCTCTTTGACGATGGTTTCGGCACTGTCCATGACGCGCACGATCCGCGGATGGCGGTAGACCCGTTCGAAGAGGAATGCCTTCAATCCATCGAGGTCTCGCGACATGGCAGCCGGAAATGCGATGCAAGGAAGGTTGGAGCGGCGCACATCTTCGAGGCTCGAGGCCGGCAGGGAAGCGAGGCGCTCGCGTGCTTCACCCACGCACGCTGCAATCATGGCGGTGATCATGCGTCGATTGACCTCGTAGATCGCGCGGCGGCGCTCCCTCGTTCCTTTCGACAAAACATCGCGCACGAAGTCACCTGCGAGTGGCGCCTCGGCGAGATCTTCGACCGCGAGCAACCCGGCCCTCAGTCCGTCGTCGATGTCATGATTGAGCCATGCGATATCGTCGGCGACTGCAGCTGCCTGCGCTTCGGCGGAGGCGAAAAGATCGAGGTCCAAGTGTTCATCGAGCCCCGCCTCCGCTATCGCCGTCAATAAAACAACGTCGCCATCGGCGCCGCGTGCATTCGGCCCCACAACGGGGCCATTGTGCTTGATGAGGCCATCCAACGTCTCGATTGACAAATTGAGACCGTCAAAACTGTCGTACTTGCGCTCCAGCCGGGTCACTACACGCAAGCTCTGTGCATTGTGGTCGAAGCCCCCGAAATCGGTCAGCGCCCGGTCGAGTGCACGTTCGCCAGCGTGCCCGAACGGGGGATGGCCGAGGTCGTGGGCGAGCGCCAGGGCTTCGGCCAAATCCTCGTCGAGTGACAGCAATCTCGCGATTGCGCGAGCGATCTGGGCGACTTCGAGGCTGTGTGTCAGGCGGCTGCGATAGTGATCGCCTTCATGAAAAAGGAACACTTGGGTCTTGTAATTCAGCCGCCGGAAAGCCGTCGCATGCACGATCCTGTCTCGGTCCCTCTGGAAGGGCGTCCGCATGGGGCATGCCGGTTCGTCGTGGAGGCGGCCGAGACTGTGGCGCGCATCGATGGCGTAGGCGGACACTGTGCGTGCCGTCGGTGTAGGGAAGGTCGGGTGAAGTTGCATCGACTCCGCCGGATCTGGGCGCCATCATGCCTGATCTGAGGACTTATATTGCCGGAGGCGTTTGACAACCCCGGCAGTCGGCCTATGTACTCGTTGGAATCGCAGCGGATTGCAACGCCGTTCACGGCGCGCACTGCAGTCGAAGTGGAGAACATCACATGAACGTCGTCGTTACAGAACGGGCGGCGCGCAGAATTGCCGAGATTGCCGCCAGCGAGCCGAGTGCACCTGCATTGCGCGTCAGTGTCGAAGGTGGTGGGTGTTCGGGTTTCCAATACAAGATGGAAATGGTCGGCACGTCCGAGCCCGACGACATTGCAATCGAGCGCGATGGCGGAAAAGTCCTGATCGATCCCGTTTCTCTGGAATATCTGGCCGGGTCGCAGATCGACTTTGTGGACGACCTGATCGGGGCGTCCTTCAAAATAAGCAACCCTAACGCCACCGCCTCATGTGGGTGCGGGACGAGTTTTTCAGTCTGAGCGGGGGATGAGCGTCGATCGGCCGTATCAGCGCCAATGCGGCGGAGCGTAATGATACCAGCCGATGATCGTCCCGTGCATGAAAAGTGGCGTCAGGACGATAGCGTAGGCTAGGCCGCGCATATTTGATTTTTCGGCGAGCCAAGCCCCCAAGATCGCGCCGAATGGGAGGCACCACAGCAGGACGAAGGGATAATTGAAAATATCCCGCCAATCGCCACTCCGGTAGACGCTGATCCACGTCGCCCAAGCTATGGGCTGCGCCAAATATACGGCGACGTAAGTCCAAGCGCCGAGCACGGCTGCTCCGAATGCGGCGTTGACGACCATGACCGCACGCATGGGGCGCGGCAGTTGCACCACGAACTTGTCCTGGCGAACATACGAAATGCTCATGTTCTCGAGGCCTGCCTATCCAGAAGCGGGTACAAATTTACGGATGCTTTGCGACGTTAGGCCAGGACCATTAAAGAACTATTGTTTCATCGGATAAAAACCAGTCGAAACTGGTCAGCCATGCGGTCCTACGAAAGCACAATTCGAGATGAAAATCGCGACCTGGAACATCAATGGGGTGAAGGCGCGGATCGACGGATTGCTGACGTGGCTCGGCACTGCGAGCCCAGATGTCGTCTGCCTGCAGGAGATCAAGAGCGTGTCGGAAGGTTTTCCGGCCGCGGAAATCGAAGCGCTCGGCTACAATGTCGCCGTCCACGGCCAGAAAGGTTTCAATGGCGTGGCGCTACTCTCGAAGTTGCCACTCGAGGACGTGCGTCGGGGTTTGCCTGGTGAGCCGGACGAGGCATCGCGCTACATCGAAGCCGTGATCAGCGTCGCAGGTGGCGTCGTCCGCATCGCCAGTCTCTACCTGCCCAACGGCAACCCCATTGGAACCGAAAAATTCACGTACAAGCTCGCCTGGATCGAGGCTTTCGAAGCTCATGCGCGCACCCTACTCGCGATGGAAGAACCTCTTGTATTGGCCGGTGATTACAATGTGATCCCAGAACCTCGGGATGCGAAACTGCCGGCGGCATGGGTAGACGACGCGTTGTTTCAGCCTGAATCGCGGGCAGCATACCGTCGGCTGCTGGGTTTGGGTCTGACGGATGGCCTTCGCGCCTGCCACCCCGATGCCGGCGTCTATACCTTCTGGGACTATCAGGCGGGCGCTTGGCCAAAGAACAATGGCATCCGCATCGATCACTTGCTGTTGTCGCCACACGCCGCCGATCGTCTGATCGCCGCCGATGTCGATCGGTTCACCCGCGCCTGGGAAAAACCGTCCGATCACGTGCCGGTCTGGGTGGACTTGCAAGTCGCGTAGGGCCGGTGACTGGCTTCAACCTGGTGCCGGACATGAGCTCAAATGCCGAGCTTTGCTTTCAGCATGTCACTGACGGCCTGCGGATTGGCCTTGCCGCCGGTGCTCTTCATGGCCTGGCCCACGAACCAGCCGAGCATCGTCGGCTTGGCCATCACCTGGGCTACCTTGTCGGGGTTGTTGGCAATGATTTCATCGACGGCTTTTTCAATGGCGCCCGTGTCCGTCACTTGGCGCAGGCCGCGCTTTTCCACGATCTCGGCAGGGTCGCCGCCTTCGTTCCAGACGATCTCGAACAGGTCCTTGGCAATCTTGCCGGAGATGGTGCCGGCTGTGATCAGATCGAGAATGGCGCCGAGTTGGAGTGTCGAGACTGGCGATTTCTCGATATCGCGGCCTTCCTTGTTAAGGCGTCCGAACAACTCATTGATCACCCAATTGGCGACGAACTTGCCGTCTCGGCCAGCTGACACCGCTTCGAAGAAGACAGCACTCTCACGCTCCGCGACCAGCACGTCGGCGTCGTAGGCAGAAAGGCTAAAGTCGCTTATGAACCGCGCGCGCTTGGCGTCCGGCAATTCCGGTAACTCGCTTTTCATGCGGTCGACCCAAGCGGCGTCCAACTCCAGCGGCAACAGGTCGGGATCGGGAAAATAGCGGTAGTCGTGGGCTTCTTCCTTCGAGCGCATCGAGCGCGTCTCGCCCCGGACAGGATCGAACTGCCGGGTCTCCTGCTCGATCGTGCCGCCATCTTCCAAAATGCCGATCTGGCGGCGGGCTTCCAAATCGACAGCTTGGCCGATGAAGCGGATCGAGTTGACGTTCTTGATCTCGCAGCGCGTGCCGAGGGGAGCACCCGGCTTACGCACTGACACGTTGACATCGGCGCGCAGATTGCCCTTCTCCATGTCGCCGTCGCAGGTGCCCAGATAGCGCACGATCGAGCGCAGTTTCGTCACGTAGGCCTGCGCCTGCTTGGCCGACCGCAGATCGGGCTTCGACACGATCTCCATCAGCGCCACACCCGAACGATTGAGATCGACGAGGGTGTGTTCGGGGCTCTGATCGTGAATGGATTTTCCGGCGTCCTGCTCGAGGTGCAGGCGTTCGATGCCGATGGTTTTCGTATTCCCTTCGACTGAAATTTCGATGTGGCCCTCGCCGACGATCGGCTGTTTGTACTGACTAATCTGATAGCCCTGCGGCAGGTCCGGATAGAAATAATTTTTGCGGTCGAAAACGCTGCGCAAATTGATCTGCGCATCCAAACCCAGACCCGTGCGCACCGCTTGCGCCACACATTCCTCGTTGATTACGGGAAGCATGCCGGGCATGGCGGCGTCGACGAGGGAGACGTGGCTGTTGGGCTCACCGCCAAATGCTGTCGAGGCGCCGGAAAAGAGCTTGGCGCGGGAATTGACCTGAGCATGCACCTCGAGGCCGATGACGATTTCCCAATCCCCGGTCGCGCCCCGGACGAGGTCGTCGGATGCTGATTTCGATGTCGCCGCCATATCGTTTAGGTACCCCGGTCTGCCCCTTGCCCTTTGCGGGCAACATGCGATGCCCTGAAGGCATTTCGTGTGAACGTGTTTGCAGAATTCCAATGCCATGCCGTGTCTACAATCGCAACGCCTGGTCGTCTCGGAGATTTCGCGGGCATTGCGGGGTTGCCTGATTGCGCGCTAGCCTGGGTCAACCCAGAGGGAGAGGATGTGCCGCCATGATCGATCTTCATTATTGGCCGACGCCGAACGGCAAGAAAGTCACCATCCTGCTCGAGGAGTGCGGAACCCCTTACGAGATCAAGCCCGTCAACATCCAGCAGGGCACCCAGTTTACGCCGGAATTCTTAGGCATGAACCCGAACCATCGCATGCCGGTGATGGTCGATCGCGCGCCCAAGGACGGCGGCGCACCCGTGACTGTGTTCGAGTCCGGCGCGATCATGATGTATCTCGCCGAGAAGGCGGGACGCTTCTATCCGCAGGACTTGCGCAAGCGGCATGACGTCAATCAATGGGTCATCTGGCAGATGGCCAATCAGGGCCCCAAGCTCGGCGAGTGCGGCCATTTTCTCCGGCTCGGCGACACGCAGGGTGACCAGTCTTACGCGGTGCGCCGTTTTACCGACGAGGCGAACCGTCTCTACGGCGTCATCAACAACCGCCTGAAGGATCGCCAGTGGCTCGCTGCCGGCGAATACACGATTGCCGATATGATTTCCTACCCCTGGACCGTGAACTGGAAAGTGCAGGGCCAGGACATCGAGGAATTCAAACATCTCAAGCGCTGGCATGAGGAGATTGCGGCGCGGCCCGCAGTCAAGAAAGCCATGGTGGTGGGCGCGGATCTCTCTGTCGACGTAACCAAGCTGCCAGCCGAGGAGCAGGCCCGCATCCGCAAGATAATGTACAATCAACGCGCCATTCCGGTGGCGTGAGGCTTGCGGTGGCCTGAACTGGCGAAGGGAGCAACACGCATGACCGCAACGGCCAGCGCCATGAGCTATGCCGTCGAGGCCTACAACGTCTCGCACGCGTCTGAGAACAAGATCCACGACGACACCATCGCCAAGAAGCTGGGGTTTACCGGGGGCCTCGTGCCCGGTGTCGAGGTTTATGCTTACGCCACGCATCTGGCCGTTGCGCAGTGGGGCCGGACATGGCTCGAGCGTGGTGCGCTGGAGTGCCGCTTCCAGAAACCCGTCTACGACGGCAATCAGGCAACGGCTTTGGGGCTTCTCGCAGACGGGGTGATCGATTTCAAAGTCGAAAGCGTCGGCGAGTTGTGCTCCACGGGACGGGCCAGCGTTCCGCGGGAATCCCCGCCACTTCCGGCGATCACCGATTTCGCCGTCGCCACCCCGCCCGAACTCGACGCGCGTCCACCGGCAAGCTCGGAGAGTTTGCCGAAAGGTAAAGTGCTCGGCATCCGTCCTTTCGTGCTGTCAGAAGACGTCTGGCGCACTTATCTCGTCGATGTGCGCGAGCGCCATCCCCTCTACGCCGCCGAGCGCTTGGGGCATCCGGGTCAACTACTGCGCCAGTGCAATTCGGTATTGCGAGAGAACGTCGCGCTGCCGCCCTGGATCCACACCGGCAGCAAAGTGCAGAACTATTCCGCAGCCCAAGTCGGCGACGTGATTGCGGCGCGGGCGATCGTCCTCGACAACTACGAGCGCAAAGGTCACCGCTTGGTGGACCTCGACGTGCTTCTGGTGGCCAACGGTACGCGTGTGCTGTCCCGCGTGCTGCATACCGCGATCTATCAATTGCGGCATCTGGGTTGAGGCGAGGCGAGAGATCGGTGCCAGACGTCGCCCGGCGCCGGTCCGATCATCCCGCAGCCGTTTGCGCGGCGTTGCGGCCAGCAATCCGACCGAAGGTCGCGCCGGAAACCAGGCCCGTGCCAGCGGGGTAGTTATCGTAGAAGAGACCGCCGACCATCTCTCCGCACGTATAGAGCCCTGGCATGGGCCGAAAGTCCGTTCCGATCACCTGTGCGTTTGCGTCGACGCGCAGGCCGCCGAAGGTGAACGTAATCCCGCCCGTCACGGAGTATGCGAAGTAGGGCGGCTGGTCGAGCTTTGTGGCCCAATTGGTTTTGTCGATGTCGAGCCCCTTGGTGGCGTGGCCGTCCTTCTTGGTCGGATCGAATGTCTTGTTTGCGCGGCCCGCACCATTGTAGACCTCGACCGTCTTCAAGGCTTGCTCCCGATCGTCGAGATCGAGCTGGACAATCAGCTCCTTCATCGAGTCGGCGGTTATGGGCTTGGAGGTCGAATACCGCGGCTCGAGCAGGTGTAGGACCTTGCTGTCGAAGAGCTGATAGCCGCGCGCACCAGGTTCTGCCAGAATCGCACGACCAAACTTCGCGTAGGTGAAGAGATTGCCGTCTTCGCCTTCATCGACGAATCGGCGACCTTTCCGATTGATCATCAGGCCGTAGTGGTAGGACAGCCGGTTCGACCGATCTGTGTATTCGCGTGGCGCGAAATCACCCCAGTCGGCGCTGATTGGCGTGGCATGGCACCCGCTCCATTGGCCCCAGGGCATGGCGCCGATCGCCATGGCCATCCGCAAACCGTCACCTTGATTGTATGGTGTGCCGCGCACTTTGGCGGCGCCGACGAGGGGGCCGATGTGCTGCGTGCGCATCTGCACGTTGGCCTCGAACCCGCCACAACCCAGCACGACAGACCGCGCCGAGATCGAGCGCAGGCCATCGTCGTCGCGAACTTTGACGCCCGATACCCGGCCCTGACCATCGACGATGAGTTCCGTCGCCGCACTGCCATAGCGTAATTCAATGCCGCGCTTCTGCACGGTGGAAAACCACGTCCGCGACAACCCCACGCCCTCATGCAGTGCACGCACGACGAGCCCGCGCGGCCACACGACGACATTGCCCTTCTTGACGCCGGCGACGGTGATGGCCGGCTCCATCTTCACGCCGCCGACCTCATTCATCCAAAACACGGTGTCTTTCGAATTGTCGACGAGAATGCGGGAGAGCACGGGGTCAGTGCGCCCGCTCGTCACGCGCATCAGATCGCCGTGATAGTCCTCCCGCGTATAGGGCGTGATGCCCTCGTAGAAATCCTCATATTCGTTCTCGATTCCGGGGAACAAGGGCGCGAGTTCGTGCGGATCGTCGAAAGCGATGCGCAGAACGGCGCCCGCCCAATGCGTGTTGCCGCCGCGCATTTCGCGCGGCGCTTTCTCGAGCACCAGGACTTTGGCGCCATTCTCGTGGGCCGAAACGGCTGCCGCGAGCGCCGCATTGCCGGCGCCGACAACGATCACGTCATAATCTACCATGGGACGTCCTTCGTTCTCTCGTTGTGGGGGATGCGTCACACAAAGCATCCGACGCGTTGCATGAGTGTACGCACGCCGGCCGCATCGAGAGCGTCGATGCGGCCGGCCAGCCCGATGACGTCTTCGGTCGCCGCCGGTGTCAGGCGGCGGCCCAGACAGTCGCGCACTTTCACCAGGTGATCGGAGGCCGCGATCGGCGGCGTGCCCCACTTGCCCCGTGGGCCGGTGCAGCGCGTTTCCAGGATACGGCCGTCGGTCAACGTGACGGCCAAATCGACGTGCATGTCCTCGAAGCGGCCCGGAATGGCGGGATCCTGGCGGACATCGATCTTCGCCAGCAATTCCTGCATGTCGGGTTGGAAGAGCCGTCGATCCGTGAACGTCGAGATATCGACCCGGCCATCAAGCAGGGCGGCGGCAGCCGTGTATTGCATCGAAAACTTGCCATCGAGCCCCGTCTTCGGGCGGGGCCGGTCCACGTAGCGCATCACCGGCGTGGTCAGCAGCACGCTGCGGATTTGGGCTGGGTCTGGAATGCGCGCCTGCAGCTCCAGCGCCGCCGTAATGCCGAAGTGCGTGCCGTACTGACTCGGAAACATCTTTATCGCATAGCCCGGGGTTACGATCCGCCAGGGGGACTGGCCGAACCCGAGCAATACGTCCGCTTTGAAATCCGCATGAAAGGTGTCCGAATAGCCCTGGCGAGCCCCGAACGTATCGGCGTTGGCCGTGAAGCCGCGCGCCGCCAGTAGCGCCGCTTCGAGGCCGAGGGAAGCGGCGTGGCCGCAATGCGTCGACTTCGTCATCGTGCCGACGTTGGCCAGAACCGATGCCGCGCGCGATGCCGAAATTCCGATGGCGTGCGTGAGTTGATTCGCCCCCAAACCCAGCAAATGCCCCGCCGCCACGGCCGCGCCGAATGGTCCCGCCGATCCCGGCGCATGCAGGCGCATGGTCGTCGCCTCGTACTGGCCCGACGCCTGTCGAATCCAACCCTGCAGTTCGATGCCTTTGACCAAGGCTGTGAGAATGTCCCGTCCGCTGGAGCCCAACGCCTCGCCGAGTGCCAGCGTGCCCGCTAGTGTTGTCGACAGAGCGTGGTTCGCCGGACTCCACATGGGCTCATAGTCGAGCACATGCATGGCCGCTCCATTGAGCGCTGCTGCACAGACCGTGTTGAGGCGAAAACCGTGACCGATTGCTGTTGCCTGCGCAGCGCCACCTTGGTCGCGATAGTGCGCGGCGAGAATGGCGCTCGCCTCCTCTTCGGTAGCACCGACCAAGCCGATCGCCAGCCCATCGAGAACGAGGCGGCGCGCCGCCTCGATCGCCGGCTGGCCGAGGTCGCCATAGCCAGCCGACGCGATCTTCTCGCAGAGCACGGCCGTGATCGTCATCTGATCGTCTTTCCTTCGGCCGTACGGATCTGGCTGCTCAGCGAACTATTCGTCGGGCTGTCGAGCCTGTCTGGACATTGGACCAAAGCCGCTCTCGGCTGTCAAACACCGCTCGATCAGTGGGCGCCCCTGCGGAACAAGGTCGAGGCCAGCAGTCCGGCCATCATCGCCAGGAGGACTGTGGCAAGTCCGTAGAGCAGGGGAAAGCGGAATGCTGCTTCATAGAGGTATTGCTCGACTCCTTCTCGCTCCAAGTTGAGGCGGGCCACGTAGCGGCTGAGCAACTCGCCATTGCGAAACAGAAACACCCGCGTTTCGAACGGGCCAACCGTGACGTTGGCTGGCACGTCGACAGACGCGCGAAACAAGCTGCGCCCAATGAATGTGGCCCCGTAGTCGACCTCGCTATAGAGCTTTTCGCGTTGCTTCAGGCGCACGACGGCATCGCGAAATTGTTTGATTTCGGCCGCTCCAGCGGCCTCTGCGCCCTTGGCGAGGACCATGGGGACGTAATCGAACCCAATGCCCGCTGCCTTCAGCACATCGCCCGACGCAATGTGCTCGATTGGTCGGGTCGAGGCGATCGCGTAATAATTGGGTACGCTCTGGAAGGCCAAAGAATCCGTGTTCAGCCACAAACCCAGGACTCGTTCTTTGCGACGGGCCACGAGTCGAGACGGCGTTCCCTCGACCACGACGATAACGTCGTAATACCCCGACTCCGGGTTCGGCTGGCGGCTGTGGTCGACCGCGCCGAAAACCACGATCTCCGTGCCGGTGAAGTTCGACGTCACAGCCACGCGGCGCGTCGAGATGTCGGCCTGGACGGTCTCGCGTGGCATCTCGGCCGCAGCCATCTCGGGAGCCGACTTCGGGGTGGGTGGTGGCACCGCACGCTCCGGCATGGGCACGGGTGTCGCGCGTTGCCGACGCTGCTGCGCAACTGAGGGGACCACGGCGCAGATCATCAACATGCCGGCAATCGCCACATTGGAGAGGGTGCCCAGGCGTCGCAGGAACGGGATCATCGAAATCCTCCCGTGCCTGTCGACAGCGAATAAACCTCTCCTGGTGTGGCAACCAAGCTCCACGCCATGCGAAGCCCGACCAGCAGAACCAGCAGCGCCAAAAGAAAGCGAAGCTGCTCGCCCCTGAGCTTTTCGCCGGCGACCGCACCGAATTGCGCACCGATCACTCCCCCGACCATCAAGACGACCGCCAATACGATATCGACGGTCTGGTTCTGGCGTGCGTGGAGGATCGTCGTAGCGGCCGTCACGAACACGATTTGGAAGAGGGACGTGCCGATGACCACGCTGGTCGGCATCCGCAGCAGATAGATCATTGCGGGAATCATGATGAACCCGCCACCAACGCCCATGATGCCGGCCAGCAGCCCCACCGTAATGCCGATCAGCAACGGAGGAATGGCGCTGATATAGAGCTTCGAGCGATGGAACCGCATTTTCAGCGGGAGCCGGTGGATCCAATAATGTTGCCGACGCTTGCGGGAGGGCGACAATTTCTCGCGGTGTACGCGCCTGATCTCGTTGAGGCTTTCGACCAGCATCAGGCCGCCGATGACGCTGAGAAAGGTGACGTAACACATCGTCACGAAGAACTCGAACTGTCCCAGGCGTCGCAGAATGCCGACCAACTGCACGCCGAAGATAGAGCCGATGATGCCACCCACCAGCAGCACGGTCCCCATCTTGATATCGACGTTGTTGCGCCGCCACTGCGCCAGAGCGCCCGACACGGACGAGGCGACGATCTGCGCGGCTTCCGTTCCGACCGCAACGGCCGACGGGATGCCAGAAAAAATCAGCAGCGGTGTCATGAGAAAGCCACCGCCGACGCCAAACATGCCGGAAAGGAACCCGACCGCCGCACCCATGCCGAGAAAGATCAAGATGTTGACCGACATCTCGGCAATGGGCAGGTAGAAATTCATCGGACTGTTCCGTACCTCGGGCCATCTGCGTGCCCGCCGCCTGTCCAGACGGAGCGATGCAACGCACAGCGTTGGGCGGTGCGCCGAGCGCAACGCCAGCGGTCAATGCATTGAGGCCGCAACGGCAATTCTCGCGTTCAGCATCGTCCCGAAGAGGATGGCAGCCCGCGATTCCGGACCGAACCGGTCTCGCTGACCATAGGGACAGCAAAGTGCTGGGATTGCAAGTCCGTGTGGCGACAGGGTCGGGCCGAAAACTCGATCGGCCACGATGGCGCGCCGTCCGCGGCGCACCATTCCAGCGTGTTGGCTTACTCTGCCGCCGCCGACGGCAGGATGGATTTGAGCCCACGGCTCTGGCGCTCGAGCTTCAGACGCTCTGCGATCAGAAAACTGAGCTCCAGCGACTGCTCGGCATTGAGGCGTGGATCGCACAGCGTCTCGTAGCTGCGGGACAGATCGGCATCGACGAGCGCCATGGCGCCGCCGGTGCATTCCGTCACGTTCTGGCCAGTCATTTCCAGATGAACGCCACCCGCATGCGTGCCCTCGGCGCGATGAATGTCGAAAAAGCGCTCGACCTCTTCCTTGACCCGTTGGAAGGGGCGCGTCTTGTAGCCACCCGTCGCTGTGATCGTATTGCCGTGCATGGGATCGCAAGACCACACGACCTTGCGGCCTTCTTTTTCGACGGCGTGGATCAGCTTTGGCAGATGCGCATCCACCTTGTCCGACCCGAAGCGACAGATCAGCGTCAGCCGACCCGGATCGTTGTCGGGGTTCAGAATGTCGATCAGTTTCAGCAAGCCATCTGCTTCGAGCGTCGGACCGCACTTGAGACCGATGGGGTTTTCGACGCCCCGACAGAACTCCACGTGCGCGTGATCGGGCTGACGTGTGCGATCTCCGATCCAGATCATGTGGGCCGACGTCGCGAAATAGCGCCCCGATCCCATGACCTCGTCGCGCCGCGTCATCGCTTGCTCGTATCCGAGCAAAAGGGCCTCGTGGCTCGTGTAGAAGTCGGTGGTGACGAGTTCGCGCGTGTTCTGCTCGTTGATGCCGAGCGCTTTCATGATCTCGAGCGTGCGTGCGATTTCCCCCGCGAGCGTTTCGTAGCTCGTTTCGATGGGCCGATCCTTCATGAAGTCGAGCGCCCAACGATTGACGTTTTCGAGGCTCGCGAACCCGCCCTGCAAGAAGGCCCGCAGGAAGTTCAGTGTGGCTGCCGATTGGCGATAGGCTTGCAACTGGCGCTCGGGATCGGGAATCCGCGACTCGGGGTTGAAATCGAACCCGTTGATGATGTCGCCCCGGTAGCTCGGCAGTTCGACGCCGTTGAGCTTTTCGATATTCGACGAGCGCGGCTTGGCGAACTGGCCAGCGATACGACCGACCTTCACCACGGGTAGCCCGCCGGCGAACGTCATGATCAGTGCCGATTGCAGGAAGACCCGGAAATAGTCGCGGATGTTGTTGGCCGTGTGCTCTTTGAAGCTCTCCGCGCAGTCGCCGCCCTGAAACAGGAAACTCTCGCCATTGGCCACCTGGCCGAGCTTGCGGCGTAAGGACCGCACTTCATTAGCGAAAACGAGCGGGGGAAACATGGCGAGTTGGGCTTCGACCGAGGCCAGCTTTTCGCTGTCGGGATAATCGGGAACCTGGACGATCGGCTTCGATCTCCAACTCTGGGGGGTCCAGGACGCGGCCATATCACTCTCCTCGACTCGTCAACGACACCATCGGCTGCGGACCCATCCGGCCCGCATCCCGATGCAGCATCCTTCTCGCTTGATCAGCACCTTATAGGATATTTCCTAACGGCGGAAAAGCGTCAGCTCAGGGGTGCCGATGCAAGGCGATAGGTCGGGTGACCGCCCCAGACGCGCACGTCTGGTGGAACGGTACTGAGGGATGGTTTATGCCTGCACCATCGCCAACCAGAATTCCAGCATTCGAACGGAACCCAAATCATGCGCTGCTACGTCATCCCCGCCCCCGGTAGCATCGATAATCTGCGCCTCGTCGAACAGGCCGATCCGAAACCGGGATCGGGACAGGTTCTCGTTCGCGTTCGCGCCACCTCGCTGAATTATCGCGACCTCATCACCATCGAGGGGGCCTATGCGCGCTCGGCCCCAAAACCCGATCTCGTTCCCCTGTCGGATGGCGCCGGCGAGGTGGTGGCGGTGGGTCCCGGCGTCACTCGGGTGAAGGTTGGAGATCGGGTGGTCGGCACCTTCATGCAGCGCTGGTCGGGGGGTGAACCAGATGACCAAGCCTTCGCTACGGCCATGGGGGGCGCCATCGACGGCATGCTGACCGAATTGGCCGTGCTCGAAGAAGGTGGCGTCGTGCGCCTGCCCGACCATATGTCGTTCGAGGAAGGCGCCACGCTCCCATGCGCCGCAGTCACGGCCTGGCATGCGCTGGTGGAAACGGGAGGCATGAAGGCGGGCGACACCATCGTCGTTCAGGGCTCTGGTGGAGTTTCGATTTTCGCGATGCAGTTCGCCAGGATGGCAGGGGCTCGGGTCATCGCGACCACGGGCTCACCAGCAAAGGCGGAGCGCTTGAAAGCACTGGGGGCGTCGGCCGTTATCAATTACAAGACAACGCCGGATTGGGACAAAGAGGTGCTCGCTCTGACCAGCGGTCGCGGAGCCGATATCGTCGTGGAAGTCGGTGGCCCCGGCACGTTGGCGCGCTCGTTCCAGGCCGCGCGGGTCGGTGGGCACATTCCCGTCATTGGGCTTCTGACGGGTGTGGGCGGACAAGTCGATCCGATGCCGATCCTGCGCCGCAACTTGCGTGTACGTGGCATCTACGTCGGCCACCGCCAGATGTTCGAAGCCATGAACCGCGCCATCGCCGAAGCCAAACTGAAACCCGTCATCGATCGCGTTTTCCCGTTCGAAGAGGCGCGCGCGGCTTACGCGCACATGAAAGCCCAAGCCCACTTCGGCAAGATCGTCATTGCGCACGGGTGAAGATTGGACGCCGAAAATGCGTCACGCCCGCCCTGCCATCGGCAGTCACGAGCGTGACGGGACTTTTCGGCCTGCAGTGTGGTCGTGATGCCTGGAAGGCGCAGCATCCTGACCCGTCGTTCCGGCGAGGTTCGACGCGCTAGAAGGCCTTTTTCGAGTTCGGCCGGTGCATGTTGTTCGGAACGAAGCCCGAGCGTTCCGCCGTGCGCGGGTCGCACACCCAGACTTCGCGGTTGGGGTGCATGCCGCCGCCGCGCGTGGCCGGAACCGCAGTATGGCGGGCGCGGTGGAGTAGGCGGGTGTCGGCCACGCCGCAATTGGGATGGACGCCGCCGTTGGCCACAACCGCCTTTTCCCAGGCCGCCTTGCGCTTCTTCAAGGTGGCTGCATCGTTGAGCGCCGAGCAGTTGAGCTCGTTCGTGTTGAGGTCGGCCGCGATCTCGTCGCCGTCCTCGATGAAGGCGATCGGGCCGCCGAGAGCCGCCTCGGGACCGACGTGGCCGATGACGAGGCCGACCGAGCCACCTGAAAACCGCGCGTCCGTCATCAAGGCGACGGTGATGCCTCGTTCGCGACACAACGTCGTGATGCGCGATGTCGGGTCGAGGAATTCCGGCATGCCGGGCGCGCCGCTCGGCCCCTCGTAGCGCACAATGATCATGTCGTTGTTCTGGAAGCGCTCGGGCGTTTTCGTGAGCGCTTCGAGCAGGGCTTGCTCGCTCTCGAAGACGCAGGCTTTGCCACGAAACACGTTCCCTTCGAGCCCGCCCTCGACGCCAGCAAGCTTGAGGATCGCGGAGAAGTCCGGCGACAGGTTGCCGCCGAGCACCCGCAGGCCACCCGTCGGCTTGTAGGGCTTGGCGACGGGATAGACGACTTTGCCGTCGGCGGACTTGGCGCCCAGCCGCTTGACCTGTTCGCTCAGCGTTTCGCCCGTACACGTCATCACGTCGCCGTTGAGCAGGCCCGCCTCGAGCAACTCACGCACGATCACCTGCACGCCGCCCACCGCGTCGATGTCGACCATGGAGTACTTGCCGTAGGGGCGCGCATCGGTGAGCACAGGCACGACATGCTGCGAGAGGTGATTGAACTCCTCCGGCGTCATGACGTCCTTCCAAAAATCGCGGTAGCCGGCCGCGCGCGCAATCTCGGGTGCGTGCAGCACCACGTTGGTCGAGCCGCCGATGGCCATCGCCACGATCATCGCATTGCGCAATGAATCGCGCACGACGATATCACGTGGCTTCAAGCCTTTCTCGATCATGCGTGCGAGGTGGTCGACCAACTCGGCTGGAAACTCGTTCAGGCGGCGAGGATCGTCCGAGGCCGGCGCCACCATGTGCAGGGGCTGCATGCCGACGACGCCGATGAAGGTCTGCATGGTGTTGTAGGTGAACATGCCGCCGCAACTGCCATAGCCGGGGCAGGCGTGACAGGCGATATGGTGACGGTGGGCGGCATCGGGATGCCCCGCGACCTGATAAGCACTCACGAGATCGATCGTCTCGCCCGTCTTGGGGTCGGTGCCGGGATGGATCGGTCCGTCCGACATGATGATCGCGGGCTCGTTGTGTTCGAGCATCGCCGCGAGTGTGCCGACTGGCGGCTTGTCGCACGCCACGACGGCGATGGTGCCGGCGAGGCCCGTCGCGGCCAGATGCTCGCAGAGCGCGTCATGTGTTACTTCGCGCCCGATCAGCGAGTAGCGCATCTCGCGGGTGCCGTTGCGGATGCCGTCTGACGTCGCGACGGTGTACTCAGGCTGCACGAGGCGCAGCTTCAGTTGGCCGGGCGCTTTACCGATGCGGCTCTTCAAGTGGGCATGGATTGCATCCACCTTGGCCATGACGCCGAGGTAGCACTGGCTGTCGCCCTTTGTGCCGACCACGCCGACCGAAGGTTCGTGGATGAGATCGGGATCTGTCCCAAGCTCGCGCGCCAGCCCGATGGTCTGGCTGTTGCGCCCCGGATGATGATCGATGATTACGACATGCGATTTCGTCAAGAAAGTCACTCCTTGCGGTGGCGCGGGAGATCGGTTCCGGCCCTAGGGATCGGGTTTTATGGCCGGGAACAGGGGGGAAAGGCAAGAGCGAGACCACCGCTCGCGCGGTCTTCTCGCACCACGCCGGGCGACGGCCGATGACAGGCCCTGTCGCCCTCGTGTACGGGGTGGGCGACCGGTGTCCCGACGCTAGGCGAGCGGTGGCTGGCCTTCGCCCGCGCGGATGTCGTTGATGACTTCTTTCACCCGTTGGCGCAGGGGCTGGTACTGAAGCCCGAACTCTTCGATGAGGCGGCGATTGTCGATCAGGAAGTTGCCCGAGATGGCGCGGCCTCCCGTCTGCGCCGTGAATCGGATGTCGGCGTCGGGCAGGAACTCGCGCACGAGTGCGGCCAGCTCTCCCATGCTGACGGGCGCGCCGCCGGAATTGTAGGTGGTGTGCTTGGGCTTGTCGGAGAGGGAGACGCGCGCAAACACCTCCGCCATATCCTCGACGTGAATGACGCAGCGCATGGCGTCGGCGTGCGGCATGGTAATGGATTGCCCCCGTGCCGGCTGGGACATGCAGTTGACGTGATCGATCGAGCCGAATTTTTTGTCGGGGCCGGTGACGTTGGCGGGCCGAATGCAGGTAATCGTCATGCCGTAAGCGCGGCGGTAGTCGTGCGCCTGCCACTCGTTCATGATCTTGTTGACCGCATATTGGGTTTCACCGCGCCGTTCGTCGGATTCATCGACGAGGCGTTCGCCAAACTCGGATTGCTGCCCGCTGACGGCGACGGAGCTGGCAAAAACCGTGTGTTTGACACCGCAACGCCGGGCCGCCTCGAAACAATTGTCCATGCCCTGAATGTCGAGCTTGAAGGCGATGTGCGGGGCCAACTCACCGATGAAGTAAGAGAGATTGACCACACGTTCGGCGCGCGATTCCTGGACCGCCCCGATAACGTCGTCGAACTGGGTGACGTCGCCGCGCATCACCCTCACTTTGTCGCCAAAGCGGGCGAAAGCAGCCGTCGCCCCCGCTATGTCGATATCCATGCACGTGATGGATTGACCCGCATTGACGAGAATGGGGATCATGCGCCGCCCGATGAACCCCGCCCCGCCGATCACCAAGATAGACATGTGTCCCATCCCTCGTTTGCGTTACCCGGCCCAATTGGTCTCGGCCGCGCCAAAGGTAGCAGCAGGGCCCGCGCCCGCGAAAGTCTATTGGCGAGGATTAGCGAAAAAACCAGGCTGGACGGGTCGCGCCGCCCCTTCTAGCGATCCGCTTCGGGGGGAACCGCGCCCTTCCGCTCGACGATCATCCGGTAGTGGTCTGGCTGCCGGTGTCGGGCGAAATTGAACGTGGCGGCTTTGTAGCTGAGGCCGATATCGAGGTCGCAGCGCGCCACGACGAGTTCGTCGGCTTGCGTGACCGCCTGGCCGATCACCTCGCCAGTGGGCGCGATGATCGAGGAATTGCCGATCATTTCGCAGCCCTCTTCCACGCCGCATTTGGCGACGCCGACGACCCAGGTGGCGTTGGCATAGGCGCCCCCCTGCATCGACAGTTGGTTGTGGAACTCGCTCAAGCGGTCCTGGGCGGGGGCCGGTGGGTTATGGCGCGGGGTGTTGTAGCCCAGCAGGACCATCTCGACGTCTTGCAGGCCCATGACACGGTAGGTCTCTGGCCATCTGCGATCGTTACAAATGCACATGCCGAGATTGGCGCCCATCGTGCGCCAGACGCCGAAGCCCAAATCGCCCACTTCGAAGTAGCGTTTCTCGAGGTGCTGGAAGGCCCGCTCTGGCTCGTGTCCGGCGTGACCGGGCAGGTGGATCTTGCGATACTTGGCGACGATTTTTCCTGATTGATCGACCAGGATCGATGTGTTGAAGCGGTGCAGCGTGGCCCCGCGCTGCTCGAGTTCGGCAAACCCCAGATAAAAACCGATGCCGAGCTTGGCCGCCCTCTCGAACAGCGGCGTCGTATCGGGCGAGGGCATTTCACGCTCGAAGTAGCTGTCGATCTCGGCTTGGTCCTCCATCCACCAACGCGGAAAGAACGTGGTGAGCGCCAGTTCGGGAAATACGACGAGCGTACAGCCGTGCTGGCTCGCCTGCGTCAGAAGTTCGAGCATTCGGGCGACGACGCTGCGGCGACTATCGGCGCGCTGGATGGGTCCGAGCTGGGCAGCGCCCACGGTGATGATGCGGCTCATGCGGTCCTCCTTTAAGTGGGGTGTGAGCGCCTAGGCCACGTATCGCAGCGCAAGGGCTGCGAGGTCGTGGTCAGCGCCCGGTTTGCCGGACAGGATGCACCCGACGGGGAGCCCGTTGGTCGCAAACCCGCTGGGAATCGAGATCATCGGTCCACCGATCGCCGTCCACGGCGCGATGTATTTTGGATCGCCGGTCCACGCCAAACCTTCCGGCGCCGGTCCCGGTGCGGCGGGCCACAGGAACGCGTCGATGCCCGGTGTCGCCGCAAGGAAGGTTCGGCGGAACTGGTCGATTTCGTTCCGCTCATCGAGATAGCGCGGCTCCGGGATCTCGAGGCCATCGCGGATGGCCGCCAACAGCTTTTCACCGATCATTCCCGTTGGTAAGTCGAGAAAGGCGCGCATGGCGCGACTGCCTTCGTAAAGCATCGTCGACCGTTGGATGGCGGTCAGTCGCCCGAAATCAATGGGCGAGGGTCGCGTCTCGACTTTGGCCCCTGCCGAGGCCATCTGCGCGCGCGTCCTCTCGACGGCGGCCCTCATATCGGGAACGGCGTCTTGGATGTGGGGGTCATCGAGAATGACGATCGATGCGGCGGCCGGCACGCTCGGTCCTGCGGGTATGAAGCTCGGAGCGATGGCTCGATAGGCGTAAACCGCGTCTGCCACGGTCCAGCCGAAGACGCCCGGCGTATCGTAACTCGTCCCCAATGGAGCAATGCCGAATATGGAAAGACTGCGTGTCGAGGGTTTGAACGCGGCGACGCCACAGTAGGCCGCGGGCCGATTGACGGATGCGACGGTTTGCGTGCCCACGGTCAATGGCGCCATGCCGGCAGCGACCGCAGCCGCTGAGCCGGAACTCGAACCGCCCGGTGTGTGCGCGAGATTGTGGGGATTGTGCGCGGGTGAGGGATCGAAAAATGCGAATTCTGTCGTGTGGACCTTGCCCAGAATGATCGCGCCCTGGGCCTTCAACGCGAGTACGATCTCGGCGTCGGCGGTCGCGGGCGCCACCTTGGCGCGTGACCGGCTGTTGCAGCGCGAGGGCAGGCCTTCGACGTCGATGATATCCTTGATGCCGACCGGAATGCCGTGCAGTGGCCCCCGAATGCGGCCAGCTTGGGCCTCGCGGTGACGCTGCTCAGCGACGGCCAGAGCTCGCTCGCCATCGACGAGCCGCCACGCCTCGACGTTGGCCTCGACGGCTTCGATCCGGGCCAGATAGCGGCGCACCAGGTCGACGGGCGACAGGCTGCGATCAACGATGGCTTGGGCGAGGTCCGCAATGCGGCCTGGATCCTGGGCAAAACTGGCAGGGGACGTTGAACGTTGCATTCTTCCCTCCTCGCTCGAGCGCTCTCTGGGCTGATCGGCTGAAATTTGGGCCAAACTGCACCTTGACACAGCCTAGCCCATTGAGCGCAACTGGCGCCAGGACACGGTCCTTCCAGGGCAACAGGATTCGGGTCGGCAAGAAACGTCCGTCAAAGGAACAAAGGAACAAGGGAGCACGCGACAATGAACATGGATCGCAGAAAAATCCTCAAGGGTACGGCCGCGACGGGCACCCTGATCGCAGCCGGTGCATTTCCGAGCCCTGCGATTGCGCAGGCCGCCAAAGTCCTGAAATTCGTGCCGCAAGCCAATCTCGCCAACTTCGATCCGATCTGGGGCACGCAGTACGTCGTGCGTAACGCCTCCCAGCTCGTGTGGGACATGCTTTACGGCATCGACGACAAGCTGCAACCGCAGCGCCAAATGGTCGAGAGCGAAGAGATGTCGAGCGACGGCTTGACCTGGACGTTCAAGCTGCGGTCCGGGCTCAAGTTCCACGACGGCGCGCCCGTTCTCGCCAAAGACTGCGTCGCCAGCATCACCCGTTGGTCCAGCCGGGACGCCATGGGCCTGATGCTCAAGGCGATCCAGAAAGAACTAACGGCGGTCGACGATCGCACGTTCAAGTGGGTGCTGTCGAAGCCCTACCCCAAGATCACGTTCGCGCTGGGCAAGGTCGGCACGCCCTGCTGCTTCATCATGCCCGAGCGCCTCGCGAATACCGATCCCTTCAAACAGATCGAGGAATATATCGGCTCGGGGCCGATGAAGTTCGTGCGCGGCGACTGGAAGCCGGGTGCGCTGGCCGCCTTCGAGAAGAACGCCGACTACGTGCCACGCAGTGAGCCCGCCAACTGGTTTTCCGGTGGCAAGGTGATCAGCGTCGATCGCATCGAGTGGATCATCATGCCCGATCCCGCAACCGCTTCGGCGGCGTTGCAGAACGGTGAGATCGACTGGTGGGAGAGCCCGATCTCCGATCTCGTGCCCCTCCTGAAGCGCAACAAGAACATCAAGGTCGATATTGCTGATCCGCTCGGCAATATCGGCGCCTTCCGCCTCAACCACATGCACCCCCCGTTCAACGACGTGCGCGTGCGTCGCGCCGTGCAGATGGCGCTGAACCAGGAAGACTACATGCAGGCCGTGGTCGGCTCCGACCCGACGCTGTGGAAAACGATCCCGAGCTTCTTCACGCCCGGAACGCCGCTCTATACGGAAACCGGTGGTGAACCGCTCAAGGCGCGCAACATCGAAGGCGCCAAGAAACTTCTCGCGGAAGCCGGTTACAAGGATCAGCCCGTCACGTGCCTCGTGGCGCAGGACCAGCCCGCGCTCAAGGCCATGGGTGAGGTCACGGCTGACCTTCTCAAGAAAATCGGCATGACGGTCGACTTCGTGGCGACGGA
>JANOKV010000350.1:0-7995 GCA_031419415.1 Hyphomicrobiales bacterium
GTCGCCTCCGCTCAGCGGCGTGAAAAACACACATATGAGCGCACACGACCGAATGGCCGCCGCCTGCAGGTCATGGGCGCGCCGCTGACCGATGGCGGCTACGTCGTCGTTTTCATCGATATCTCGGAGCGGGCCGAGCAGTTGACGAAGCTTGGACTTCTCGCAGCGGAATTGCGGGAGAAGAACGAGCAGGTCCGCATTGCCGCGGATGCCGCCGACCGAGCCAACGCCACGAAATCGGAATTCCTGGCAACGATGAGCCACGAAATCCGAACGCCGCTGACTGGCATCATGGGCATGATGGGTCTGCTGCTGGGCACGCAACTCGATACCGAGCAGCGCGAATGGGCAGAAATAGCCATTGATTCCGGGAAGGTGTTGCTGACTGTCGTCGACGATATTCTGGATTATTCCAAGATCGAAGCGGGGTTTCTTGATATCGAGATGACTGACTTCGATCTTCCTCAGATGATCAATAACACCATACGCGTTCAGCGTACCGCAACCCTGCCGACGGGACTTACTCTAGCGGTTGAGGGAACCTCCGACTTGCCGCGTTTCGTCTGCGGTGATCCCACGCGACTGCAGCAAATCCTGTTCAATCTCATAGGTAATGCCATCAAATTCACCGAACGCGGCGAGGTTCGGTTGACTTGCGCGTGTCGCAAGAACGATGACGAGAGCCTCGAATGTCGGTTCGAGGTCCGTGACACTGGCATCGGAATTTCGGAGGCTGCGCGCGCAAAACTCTTTGCACGATTTTCCCAAGCGGATGGATCGATCACGCGCAGGTTCGGTGGCACGGGCCTCGGACTCGTTATCAGTAAGCGGCTCGTCGAGTTGATGGGTGGTGAGATCGGTTGCATCAGTGTGCCCGGTCACGGCAGCACATTCTGGTTCACCGTTCGTTGCGGGCCCGCCTCTGTGGCAGCACAGATTGCGCCATTGCCGAGCGCCGATCTTCAAACCGGGTCAGCTCCGATGCTCCGAATTTTGGTGGTCGAAGACAACGTGGTCAATCAGCAACTCCTGGCTGCGATCCTCAAACGATCCGGTCACGCGTTCGACATCGCATGCAATGCCGCCGAGGCGATCGCTGCGGTCCAGAGAAGCCGATACGACGTCGTCCTGATGGATGTGCACATGCCGGAAATGGACGGTCTCTGTGCTACCCGGCTCATTCGCCAGCTCGACGGGCCCGAGCGGAACGTTCCAATCATCGCCTTGACGGCTGACGCGATGCCGCATCAACGTTACGGTGCCTTCGCGAGCGGGATAAATGAAATCCTGACCAAACCTCTGGATCCGATAGAGCTGATTGCCACCCTCGCCAAGATCCATACGGCGCTGTGCACGACCAACAACTCTAGAGACCCGTCGCCGGATCAGCCCGCCGTCGAGACCGATCGGATCGTCGACGAAGAAATATTGAGCGAATTGAGCGAGTGGCTGGATGAAGCCGATCTACGCGAGGCGTTCGCGCGCATTCCTGGGGAGTCGGCAGCGTGCTTCGACGCGATCGAGGCAGCGATTGCGGCCCGTGATCTCACAGCCGCCAGCAGTGCAGCACACGCACTGGCGGGAATGGCCGGCAATTTCGGTGCCAAGCGGCTCGCTGCCATTGCGGATAGCATCGCGCGCGGCTTGCCCACCATCGAGGCTGTGGCCGATCAGATACCTGCACTCAAACGAGCACTCGAAGAAACTAGCGCGGCATTTCGCTCGATGACTGGAACCCATGGGGGCCGGCTATGAAAGTTGTGATCGTGGACGATTGGGTTTCAAACGCTCTGTTGATCAGGGGCGCCCTGAAGCCGCTCGATATCGAGGCGGAGATTTTCACGGACCCGGTACGAGCCCTGTCTTGGTGCTGCTGCAATGATCCCGGTTTGATCTTGCTCGATTACCAGATGCCGCATATGGACGCCGCCGCGTTCCTAGGTCGGCTTCGTAGCGACGATCGGATGAGGAGCGTACCCGTCATCGTGGTAACTTGGGACGACACGCGAGCTACAAGGCTCCGCGTCCTCGCGGCAGGTGCGACGGACATCGTGCGCAAACCGATTGATCGCCGCGAGTTCATCCCTCGAGTGCGCAACTTGCTCAAGCTGCGAAGGGCGTCGAACGAATTCACCCACAAGGCCGAATTCGCCCGCTCGCCGGGCTGATAACCCGGTCACCGGATATAGATCGGCTCCATGCGACACGGTGCGCGGTGCCACAAGGATTGAGTAACGCTCGAAGCTGGTATTCTGGCCCGCTGCAACCAACCTCGCCGGATGAAGGCGATGACGGCGCATCATCGATCATCACTGTCGCAGGTCACGCACCGACCGCGATGGCGCTTGTCTTGATCACTCTAGAATGAGGCGGCAAGCCTATCGGCATCGATGATCACAATCTTGGTTATGTGGTCACCTATCGACTCAAGCGATTAATTTGATCCGCACTCGCGTTTCTTCGAGCGCACGTTCGAGCGGTGCAACGTCACGTGCAACGGCCTCGATGTCCGAAGAGGTGAGCGAGATGCGGCGTCCTACGGCGGCCAGCCGTACAGCGCCGAAATTGCTCGCCATGCCCGTTAGTGTGTGCGCCGCGTTACGCGCGGCCCTTACGTCTCCAGCGGCGATAGCAACCTTGATGAGGTTGACAGCCTTTGCCGCCTCTGCTGGGACGCCAGCAATCGCCTCGCGCAAGTCGGATTCGTGTACCATTTCCCGCAGTCGAGTCAGGATTGCTTCGTCGAACACAGGATCGAGCCCTATCGGCTCGATCATGGTAGCGTCGGCGGGCTGCCCGATGGAATGACCGGAGCCATTCGGTACACGGGGCAGCGGTGCAACGGAGCCACGGGCATTTGCCGAGACCAGCAATCGACTGGACGCACCATTGGTGGACAATTCCCCAGAACCGACCGTCTGCTTGTTGCCCGTCGCATCGGCAATGGCCTTGAAAAGAGCTGCGGGAACGAGCGGCTTGGCCACGCAGTCCGTCATTCCGGACTGGATGTAGTTCTCGCGGTCGCCATTCAACAGGTTGGCGGTGACGGCGATGATCGGAATGTCGCGCTCCGGTCCGACGAGCTGGCGAATTAATTGGGTCGCCATGACCCCATCCATCACAGGCATTCGAACATCCATCAGCACGACATCGTAGGACCCACTTTGGACGGCTTCGAGGGCTTCCTTTCCGTTGCCCACGAGGTCGATCGAGTGACCCACTTTCCTGAGAATCGAGGCTATGAGCTGCTGATTAACGGGATTGTCCTCGGCAACCAGAATCCGTCGCGGAACCGACAGAACCTTCCCGGGATTGGTATTGCGCACCACTTCCGTCGACGCCGGCGGTTGCTCCTGCTTGCAGGGGATAGTGAACCAGAATGTGCTGCCCAATCCTGGCGTACTGTCGCAGCCGATCTGACCGCCCATCAACTCGACCAGGCTCTTGCAGATCGCGAGGCCCAACCCCGTGCCTCCATAGACGCGTGTCGTTGAGCGGTCGGCCTGAACGAACCGATTGAAGAGCTTCTCCAGTACTTCGGTCTCAATGCCGATTCCGGTATCGGTGATTTCGAATCGCAACTCCATGCTGAGGTTGTCGAGCATCCGATGCGAACAGCCCACACGAACACTGCCACGCGCGGTGAACTTGATAGCATTGCTCAGGAGGTTGCTTAGAATTTGCTTGAGACGAACCGAGTCGCCATTGACCTGATGTGGGACGTCAGCACCCAAGTCGCAGTTTATAGAAAGCCCCTTCTCGGCTGCCTGAGTCTTGTGCAGTGCAACTGAGCTATCAATGACAACTGGCAGGTTGAATTCAGCAGCCTCGATTGCGAGGGAGCCAGCCTCGATTTTCGAGAAATCGAGGATACCGTCCACAATGGACACCAAGGCGCCACCACATTCCAAAGCTGTTTGAAGCATGTCCCGCTGTTTCTCACTCAGGGGCGTGTCGGTTAGGAGACCCATCATACCGAGCATGCCGGTCATCGGTGTTCGAATCTCGTGGCTCATCGTCGCCAGGAATTCGGACTTGGCTTGATTGGCAACTTCGCTGCGTTCCAGTGCTTTCTCGCGCTCAGTAATGTCGCTGTGGATCCCGACCCAACCGCCACCTTCCATCGGATAGCGTGTGACGCAGATCAGGCGTCCGTCTGCAAGCTCTTCGATCCTGCTCGAGGTCGCGATGGCTGATAGATTATCCAATGCCTCGAGTTTCTGCGCCACGGCGACGGCCTTGCCCTCACCCTTGAGGATGCCATTCTGGATACTATGCCCGATGATTTCGGCATGTAGCGCCCCGACCTTCAACAACCCGGGCGGCAGCCGGTACAACTTGGCATAATTGTCATTCCAAACAACCAGCTGCTTTGCCGCATTGAACATGCACAAGCCATCGCCCATGTAGGCAAGCGCCATATCGAGTTTCTGTTTCTCTTCGCGTATTGCATGTTCGGCGAACAGACGTTGACGGTACTCTTGGTCCACGGCCTCCAGTCGTTTCCGCTCGGTAATGTCAGTAAGAACTACTGACCAGCCAATTGGAATGCCTATCGCATTGGTGATAGGACTAGCTACTCCGCTGACGCGCTTTCTCTGTCCATATATGGTAGTTATGCTATTCTCGAACCGGTGCTGCGACTCTGGCACGGAGGCAACATCGGCGCCTCTTATGCTGAATTCGATTTCTGGAAGTAAGGTTTTTATATTTATGCCGTTGGCCTCGTCTCTCGAATAGCCAATCATCACCTCTGCCGCTTTGTTCCATGAACGTACGTTGAGAAAAACATCGGTACTCAGAATCGCGTCGGGTGAGCTGCGAACTATCGCCGCGAGAAACATGTCTGCTGCATGCTGGTCGTTCTGTTCTTTCAAGTCTTTAAATATATTGAAATAGCCTTGAAAATGCCCGTGCTCGTCGAATATGCCCGCCGAAGTTGCATGCAAATCAACGACCGTGCCATTCTTGTGCTGACGCACCGTATTACTGGAGACGACCGTTCCATTGCGAAGTTCGGCGAGACGCTCGTGCCAATATTGCCACCAAATCGACGGTAGAATTTGGCGACCATGCAATCCGACGGCTTCAAGTGCGCTATAACCGAGCAGCCGTTCCGCCGCCAAATTCCAATGTGTAATAGTTCCGTCGGGCGACATCGCTACGATTGCGACGTCCAGAGACTTGAGTATTGCACTGAAAAGGTGATGGTTCAGCGGCATGCGTTGGCTCGCGTGGAGAAACGATGGGTCACCCGCAATCGTTCGTCGTCGGCTGGAACGCTTCGTTCTTCGATCATTTTGGTGCCCCGAACGGACGAAATTGCAAGACGCAGCATCGCGCGCATACATTAAGAAACCTCTGAACTACGCGCAGTTCAGCGGCGCATGGTGAGTTGTCCGCTTTTTTGTTCTGAATTTCGCGGTGGTAGGCGCCCCGCAATGGCCACACGCGGGACCTGTCGACCCCTCCGGTGTCATGTGGGTGCGAGTGTCCTGCGCGCGAGATACAGGTTGGCGAGCGCCAGCAGCGCGAACACCTGCGTGCCGACTTTGGCTCCGCACTGGTCATCCTGCGCGAAAATTGAGCATTCGCAGTGGTTCGCCACGCACCCGAGGTCAGCCAACCCTCATCAGATCGCTTGAATCTTAACAAACAGTTATGCAATGCTTCATTCAGGCACTGCCGCCTGAGGCCGCCGGGGGTCGATAAATGGTTGGAAATACACGTCAATTCGAAGATTTGACAGCGAGGGCCGTAACGTCTGTCGACCTGCCGAGGTCGCACAACCACCGCGCCGGACACAGTTTTCTGTCGGGAGTGGTCATCGATCACGGGCCCAAAGATCTATTGGCGGAGCTGTTCCAGAATGCCGATACGGCTTTACGCCAACGCGGCCTTCGGTTGGGGTTTTCTTGGTTCGATGAACTCATGTCTGTCAATAAAGTAAATTCCGATAGTTGGCGACCGATCCTTCCTGTGTTCAATCCAGAGATGAGTGAGATCAAGAAGGAGGATGGTTTCGTTGTCATCGGGCGGAATGCGGCTGGGGAGGCCGTGACAACGCACGCGTTCCGAATGTTTGACCTTGGTACCAGCACCCTCAAGGATGAAATTGAGAGTCAGAGGATTTTCTACGCCGACCCGGAAACTGAGATCGAGCCCGGTGAATCAATTCAAGTAAGCGCTCCTACGGCCGAGGGCGTTTCGGGATCAGTCGTGTTCAGTGGGGCCGTGTGGATCCGACCTGACTACAGGCGAGCCGATCTGCTGGCGTATATCCAACCGCTTGTCCGGGGCGCGTGCTACGGGCGGTGGGGTGCGGATTTCGTGTTCAGTTTTATGGCGCCGGAACTCGTGCGCGGTGGAGTCGCACGAAAGGGCCGATTCCCGCATGTGGAGTGGGAGGTAAAAATGACGAACACCCCAGTGCTCCGCGACGGTGTCATACATGCGGCCCTCGTATTTACGACTGGCGATGAGCAAATCGAGCATTTTCACGAGTTTATGGATACGAATAGCAGGGTGAACTGAACGTGCTGCGCTGCCAGGGGAGTCGAGTGAACATTATTTGCGGGTGACGAGGCTGGCGAGTCACTGCCTACACCAAGGCGTTCAAACGCGAACTCCGGCGCCGCGCCGCCGTCGAGCCGGTCATCGGCCACCTAAAAAATGATCACCGCGTGGACCGCAACTACCTGATCGGCAGCCACGGCGGCGCAGCCAATCCCGTCCTCGCCGCCTTTGGTTACAACTTCCGCCGCCTCGCCGCCTGGCTGAGGCAACTTTTGCGCGCTCTGGCTCTGGCGCTTATCGCGAACCGGAAAAGTCCCGAAGTGGCTCGGCGAACTCATATCAGACAGCCTGACGGGGGTCTACTTCACGGCCGACTATGGCAGATGTGATCAGGAACCTGACGTGCGGTCAAACGTCTGACGCCATCCGCGCCACGGCGACGATCGAGCTCCAACCAGTGACGCATTGGGTCAACGCGATACCCCAATCAACTGACATGGTCGGCGACGAGCAAATTGTCGCCGACCATGTATCGTTCGATGTCCGCAAATGTGTGCGTGGGCCTATCGTCATGGGTAGTGACTTACCTCTCCCGAGTGTCGGCAATTGTGAAAGGTTCCGGATGTCGGCCCTACGCAGAGCCGTCCTCGCACACGGGGGCCGACGTCCGGAAGCCTCCAGGGAAGGAACCCGCGAGAAGGTGTGCACCCGACGGCGCCGCGCGCTATGGGGATTTGGTGGTCGTGGTGGGTGCAGGGGGCGCTGCGCGGCGCCGGGGCTGGACGTGATCGGGCTGGCTGGGCGGCACAATGCTTGACCCGGGGCCGATTGCGGCGGCGACATCTATGCTCGACAGGGGCTGCTGATCGCCTCGGCGCGCCCTTCGACCGCGACCAAGACAAGAGCCATCACGGCCGGTGCGAGACCAGCAACGGCGATGATCGAAGGCAGTGTGATTGGCGTGGGCGGTGGCGGTCATGACGTGTCGATCCTTGTCATCGCGTTGGATCGTTGCCGTGTGGCCGTGGCCGGCAGACGCCCTCGAAGGTCTCGATGACGAGCATGCGTGCACCGCAGCAGGGGCACGGGCGACGCGACACAGTCGGCGCATCAGGTTCGGCGTGGTCGCCGCAATCGACGGTGTCGCTGGCTGGATCGATGGTCTTCACGCGCAACAGCGCCCGCGCCTTGGCGATGTTGGCCTCCCGCTGGCCGTTGGCGAGCAGGCCGTAATGGCGGATGCGATGCAGGCCCTTCGGCAGCACGTGGATGAGGAAGCGTCAGGATGAACTCGTGCGGGTGGACGGTCATCGTTTTGTAACGGCCGGGGCCGTCGATCCGATAGCCTTTGTATTTGAACGTCACGGCGTGCGCGTCGGCTCGGAGCAAGCGTCGGTTCGAGATCGCCACGCGATGGGTGTAGCGCGCGAGATAGCCGAGGACGGCTTTCGGCCCGCCGAACGGGCGCTTGGCGTAGAC
>JANOKV010000351.1:0-7593 GCA_031419415.1 Hyphomicrobiales bacterium
GGAGGTGGCGGCCAAGGCGCCGGTGGACGGCCCGAAACCCCGCCCCCTGCACCAGCGGCTCGCAGTGACGGCGGTGGATCCGGCATGGGCGCACCCAGTGGTCGAGGCGGTGGGGCCGGCCGGCCGGATGGCCCTCCCCCGGGAGCCGGTCGAGGTGACAGTCCTGGGCCAGGAGGCCCAGGAGGCGGTGGCGGTCAAGGTCGCGACCGCGATCGTTGAGCGAAGATTTGCCGAACGGATTGCACGAAAGGGCCGGCCACCAGAGTCGGCCCTCGACACTCATCTTCTCTGAAAGGAATACGGCATGCTCCGCGGTGGTCTTCTTTGGCTTATCGGTCTCCCGATCCCAATCATCCTTCTGCTCTGGCTGTTTGGCGCATTGTCCTAGGGCCTGCGCAAATACAGTACGGGACATGGACTGGTCCGATATCCCTCGTAATACGGCGCAGATCGAAAGAGATGCGCCGCATTCGTTTCAGCAGCGCGCAGACTTGCCCCGCTCATGCCGTCGATCGACTTGGATGTTTCAGTCGGATCGGCCGTTCAGCCGAACTGTGGTGCCCAGGGACAGAATTGAACTGCCGACACTGCGATTTTCAGTCGCATGCTCTACCAACTGAGCTACCTGGGCGCCGAACTCGACGCTTGGTGCGCGGTCGAGCGGGCGTCTTTATAGGAAGCGGGTCTGGTACTGTCCAGCCCGTTCGTGATGGACCCTTCGAACACGGGTCGACCCGTCGACTGCCTCACATCTTGCCGCGGCGACGCCAGGCGCTCATCTGGTCGGCGGACGTGTGGCAGTGGACCACCACGGCGCGGTCATTGATCGAGAAAGCCTCGGCGATACCGGCGGCGACCTCGGTATCCTTCGAGATTGTGATGCCCACCGCCCCGAAAGATTTCGCCCACATGGCAAAGTCGGGATTCTGCAATTGGGTGGCGAGTTTGTAGGGCCGCCCAGGATAGCGCATCTCGTGGTGCATGCCGATGGTGCCGTACATCTTGTTGTCGGAGATGATGAGCTTAGGGGCTGCGCCGTACATCATGGCGGTCGCGATCTCGTTGCCCGTCATCAGCGCGCCACCGTCGCCGACGAACGCGACGACCTGCTTGCCGGGCCGACGCAGCGCCCCAGCGACGGCCATGGGCATGCCGGCGCCCATGGCGCCTACCACAGAGGCGAGGAACGCCTGGCCCGGTTTGAAGCCGATGTAGCGGTGGATGAAGCTCGAGAAGTTGCCCGCATCCGACGTGACGATGGCGTCGGGAGCCAGATGCTTGCCGATCTCGATGCAAATCTGCGCGAAGTTGATGCCGTCCGTCGTCGGTTCGAACTCCGGCGCCAGCAATTTGCGGTGGATAGCGTTGAGGCCGGCGACCCAGCCTTTGCGCGTTTCCGAACCCTTGGGAGCCCCTTTCGCCAGCAGCCCGCGAATGACAGCCTGCGGATCACTCACGATGCCGAGTTCAGGACGCCACACGCGCCCGACTTCATTGGGATCGGGCCAGATGTGGACGAGCGGCAACTGCGGCTGGGGAGCCGACGGGAAGGTGTAGGATTGGCTGACCGAATCCGTGATGCGCTCGCCGAGCGCCACGATCAGATCCGCCTTCTTCATCTCGTCGAGCAGCACCTTGGGCACGCGAATGCCCATGTAGCCGCCGTAATTGGGATGGTTCGCATTGAAGTGGCAGGGTCGGCGATGCGTCGGTGAGACGGGCAGCATCCATTGCTCCGCCAATGTCTGCAATTCGTCCGTGACGCCTTCGCCGATCAGTCCACCGCCCACCCAGATCAAGGGCCGCTCGGATTTGGCCAGCATGTCGGCGAGCTTGTCGAGGTCCTCCGGGCGCGGTCCCGGATAGACGCGGGGGCGTGGCAGGTCGACAGGAAAATCCGCTGGCTCGTCGAAGATATCTTCCGGCAGCACGACGGCGACGGGACCCGGCGTGCCGCTTTCGGCGAGGTGGAAGGCGCGCGCGATCGCCTCCGAGGCCATGACCGGCTCGTTGACCTCGATCACGCCCTTGGTCACGTCGGCGAGGAGCTTCGTATAGTTCTGCTCTTGCAGGGCGAGGCGGCCGTAATCCTTGCGTTCGACTTGGCCCACGAGAATGACCATCGGCGTGGCGTCGTGGAAAGCCGTATGCAGCGCCACCATGGCGTTCGAGAGGCCCGGCCCCCGCGAGACGACGGCGACGCCGGCCCGGTCGCGCAAGCGCCCGTCGGCCACGGCCATGAACGCTGCGCCGCCCTCATGCCGGCACACCGTCAACCGGATCGAGTTCATGTCCGACAGGGCGTCGGTGAGCCCGAGATAACTTTCACCCGGCACGCAGTAGACGAGGTCGACGTCATGCGCCTGGAGCGATTCCGCGATGAGACGGGCGACGGTTCTGGGCATGGCGGGCGATTCCTGGGTGATGGGCTCGATCGAAGCGCCGATCTAAGCAGGGATGCCGCGTGGAGCCAACTGCGAGCAGCATCCGGGCTCAGAACTTGTAGCCGTAGCGCATGCCGATGGCGTCCAGGCCTTCGTTGACGTCCTGCGTGTAGCCGTTGGAAACGTGCTCGAAATAGACGGAAACGCTGTTGTGTCCGTCCCAGCGCCATCCGAGTTCGGCGGGCAAATGGAACAGCACGCGCGACCCCAGGGCCTTGCGGATCGGGTCAGTCGGGCCGACCGTGCCATCATGAATGGCAGCGCCGATGCCCAAGGCGATGAAGATCCCGGATGCTGTTTCGAGTTCCCAACGCGCATCGATGTAGGCTTTCGACGTGCCGCCGATGAAATTGAAGGTGACGCCGAGTGCTGGCCGCACGACGCCGCCGAGGAAGCGCACGTGTGGACTGAACACCACCTCGGTATTGAGCACGGTCGTGGGTTTCTCGAGCCGGAAGCCGCTCCAGAGGTCGCCCGGGTCGTGATAGAGGCCGCCGATTTTGACCTCGTTGATGACCCCTTGCGCGCGGGTCGGCAGAGGCGCGGCGATGAGGCCACACGAGCACGCCAGCGCAAACAGGATGCGCAACACGACAGGGCTCTGGTGGAAGATCGTCAAGGAGCGCGCTTTCTGTGGCTATCGCAATCGCTTATCCTCGGCGACGGACGGTTTGGCAACCCAAGACCCTACAAAAACGCCGGCCACGGGGACGACCGTGACCGGCGGGTGACAGTGGCGGCATTCGGTGTGCTGATTACTGCGGACTAGAGCCGGCGCCGATGACGTAGATGCTGATGAAGAGGAACAGCCACACCACGTCGACGAAGTGCCAATACCAGGCCGCCGCTTCGAACCCGAAGTGCTGCTTGGCGCTGAAGTGGCCTTTCATGGCGCGGAACAGGCATACGGCCAGGAAGATGGTGCCGATCAGGACGTGCGCGCCGTGAAAGCCCGTCGCCATGAAGAACGTCGCGCCATAGATGTGGCCACCGAACGTGAAGCCGGCGTGCGCGTACTCGTAAGCTTGGCAGAGGGTGAACAGGATACCGAGGATGACAGTCAGCGCCAACCCGTTGATCAGGCCCTTGCGATCATTCGCCAGCAGCGCGTGGTGCGCCCAAGTCACCGTCGTGCCCGACAGCAAGAGGATCAACGTATTGACGAGCGGCAAACCCCACGGATTGAACGTTGCTTTGAAGGCACCATCCGGCGAGGGCTTGGGCGGCCACACGCCGCCGGTGAGCTCGTTGCGCTGAACCATGCCGATAAGGTCGCTGGTCTGGCTGATGACGCCGGTCGCCATATCCTTGATCTGGTGGGGTTCGACGGCAGCGGGAAACAACGATGCGTCGAAATAGGCCCAGAACCAAGCGACGAAGAACATCACCTCCGAGGCGATGAACATGATCATGCCGTAGCGCAGATGCAGACGCACGACCGGGGTATGATCACCCGAGTGGGCCTCGTGGATGACGTCGCGCCACCACATGAACATCGTGAAGAGCACGCCCAGGAAGCCCAACGTGAAAAGCCAGGGGCCGCGCATGCCGAGCAGGGCAGGTGTGTTGGCGCCGTGGGTCCGCATCCAGACGATGGCACCAACGGCCATGGCGAATGCGAACAATGACCCGACCACGGGCCACGGGCTGGGATTGACCAGATGATAGTCGTGATGCTTGGCGTGCGCGTCGGCCATTCCCGTCTCCTGTCCCTCGACCCCCTCCCGTGGGAGTGGATCGTCGATCGTCTGATCTGCGCGTGGCCGGGTCCGCGACCCGACCGCTCTACTCTCTAATCCCGTTACAATCCCCGGTTGGCGGCGCTGCCCGTCTTGGCAGTGTCGACCATGCGGGGCGCGTCCACCGGAAAGAACGTGTACGATAGCGTGATCAACTGCACGTGTGCGCCATCCCTGTCGGTCGCCATCGCTGGGTCGACAAAGAAGCTCACCGGCATATCGACGGATTGGCCGGGCTCGAGCTTTTGTTCGGTGAAGCAGAAGCACTCGAGCTTATTGAAGAAGATGCCAGCCTGATCGGGTGTCACGTTGAAGGTCGCGGTGCCGACGGTCGTGCGGTCCGACCGGTTGGTCGCGCGGTAGGTCGCCATTCCCGTCTCGCCGAGCCGCACGGTCATCGTCGGCACGAGTGGGGTGAACTCCCACGACAAGCCCGGACCGACGTTGGCGTCGAAGCGCACGTTGACGGTGCGGTCGAGAATTTCGCTCGCTGGGCGCAGGGCGCGTTGCGTGGTGCCGCCAAAGCCCGTCACCTGACAGAACAGGCGATAGAGCGGCACCGCGGCATAGGCGAGGCCCAACATGCCGGCCACCAACGCCACGCAGACGAGCGCGACGCGGCTGTTGCGCATCTGCTGGTCTCGGGATCGGGGGCTCGATGTCAGGTGGATCATGGTTTCGATTACATCGGTCTGTTCATGACGTTGCCGCCCAGGCGCACGATGGTCGCAGCGTAGAAGATGATGACCATGGACGCCAAGATCAGCCCGATGGCGATCGAGCGCACATGCCGGCGGCGTGTTGCCTCGTCGAGTCGTGCGAGGCCAGCGCGGGTCGAAACGGCGCCACCGGCAACCACCAGCAGCGACGCCATAACGGCCGCCACCCAGAATCGCGCACCGACCGCGAGCAGTGCCGCCATCACAGCGGCCGCCGCAGCACTGCCGATCAACCAAGCTCGGTCCTGCCAACCGTTCACGCGTGCGTCCTCCGCGATGATAGACTGGCCGCCCGTCATGTCAGCGCCCAGAGGACAACGCGCTCAGCCAGGAGCACGGCAAACAGCGCGAACAAATAGGCGATTGAAAACAAAAACAGTTTTTTGGCGGCGCGATCGGACGCCACGGTCTCGCGCTGGCGCCAGACGTTGACGGCGAGCGCCATGAAAATCGCGCCGAGCACGACCGACGTGACGCCGTACGCGATGCCACCGAGGCCCGTCAGAACAGGAGTGACAGCCAGGGGAACGAGCAGCGCGCTATAGATGACGATCTGGCGTCGCGTCTCGTCGAGACCGGCGACCACCGGCAGCATGGGCACACCGACGCGGGCGTAGTCCTTGCAACGATACATGGCCAGCGCCCAGAAGTGCGGCGGCGTCCACATGAAGATGATGAGGAACAGCAAGACGCTGTCGAGACTGACGGAGCCGGTGACGGCGGCCCAGCCGACCATCGGAGGGAAGGCGCCGGCTGCGCCGCCGATGACGATGTTCTGCGGCGTGCGCCGCTTGAGCCACATCGTGTAGACGAGGATGTAGAAGGCGATCGTGACGGCGAGCAGAGCGCCCGCAACCCAATTGACGATCACGCCGAGCGTCAACACCGAGCCGACACTGAGCACCATGCCGAAAACGAGCGCCTCGCCGGGCGTCACACGGCCGGCAGGGATCGGACGGCCGGCCGTGCGCTCCATGTTGGCGTCGATGTCGGCGTCCCACCACATATTGAGCGCCCCAGACGCGCCCGCGCCGACCGCAATGGCTAGCAGAGCGATGATGGCGAGCACAGGGTGGAGCGTGCCAGGAGCGACGACGATGCCGGTCAACGCCGTAAACACGACGAGCGACATGACGCGCGGCTTCATGAGCGCAAAGTAGTCGGCGACATCGGCTCCGCCAGCGCGCGCACCGGTGCTGTCGAGGTCGAAGCCTGCTGCACTCATGCCTGTCTGCGCCATGATGGTGATCCGTACTTCACATGCGACGAGGTGAGGAGGCCCACCCCGCGTCGGTCGTCTCCAGCCGAGCCCTTAGACCCGGCCGATTGCGTCAGTGACGGTCCGCGGCGTCGGGAACGATCCGGGGCAGCGTTTCGAACGAGTGGAAGGCCGGCGGTGAGGGCAGGGTCCATTCGAGGGTCGTTGCGCCTTCGCCCCAAGGATTGTCGGCCGCCTTGTTCTTGCGGACGAACGCCAAAGCTACGCCGAAGAAGAAGACGAGGGTCGCCAAGCCGGTCAGGTAGGAGCCGTAAGACGACACCATATTCCAGCCCGCGAAGGCGTCCGGGTAGTCGACATAGCGGCGCGGCATGCCCGCGAGGCCGAGGAAGTGCTGCGGGAAGAAGGTGATGTTGGCGCCGATGAATGTCATCCAGAAGTGAATCTGGCCGATCCGCTCGTCTAAGTGGTAGCCCGACATCTTCGGGAACCAGTAGGTGAAGCCGGCGAAGATGGCGAACACGGCGCCGAGCGACAGCACGTAGTGGAAGTGCGCCACCACGTAGTACGTGTCATGCAGCGCGCGGTCGACGCCGGCATTGGCCAGCATGACGCCGGTGACGCCGCCGAGCGTGAAGAGGAAGATGAAACCCATCGCCCAGAGCATCGGCACCGTGAAGCGGATCGAACCGCCCCACATGGTTGCGATCCAGGAGAAGATCTTCACGCCCGTCGGCACGGCGATGACCATGGTCGCGAAGATGAAGTAGGCCTGCGCCTGCACGCCCATGCCGGACGTGTACATATGGTGCGCCCAGACCACGAAGCCGACGAGGCCGATCGCGACCATGGCGTAGGCCATGCCGAGGTAACCGAACACGGGCTTCTTGGAGAACGTCGAGACGATCTGGCTGATCATGCCGAAGCCCGGCAGGATGAGGATGTAGACCTCGGGGTGTCCGAAGAACCAGAAGAGATGCTGGTAGAGGATCGGATCGCCGCCACCGGACGCCGTGAAGAACGTGGTGCCGAAGTTGCGGTCCGTCAACAGCATGGTGATGGCGCCGGCCAGAACGGGCAGCGACAGCAGCAGCAGGAAAGCGGTCACCAGAACCGACCACACGAACAACGGCATCTTGTGGATCGTCATGCCGGGCGCGCGCATGTTGAAGATCGTGGTGATGAAGTTGATCGCGCCCAGGATCGAGGACGCGCCGGCAAGGTGGAGCGACAGGATGGCGAAATCCATTCCAGGCCCCGGATGGCCGGTGGTGGAGAGCGGTGCATAGACCGTCCAACCGGCGCCGACGCCGCAGCCGGAACGATCACCGCCGATATCGCAGGGGCCGGCCCCCGGCACGAACATCGATATGACGAGCAGCGTGAAGGAGGCTGGCAGCAGCCAGAACGAGATGTTGTTCATGCGCGGGAACGCCATGTCGGGCGCGCCGATCATCAGTGGCACGAACCAG
>JANOKV010000352.1:0-2641 GCA_031419415.1 Hyphomicrobiales bacterium
CGTCGGGTCGCGCTTTGTGCGGGGGTTATGCTCATCGCACACCTTAGTGTGGCTGCGCCTGCGTTTCTCGGCATCACGGGGGATCTGAGCCTATCGCAGAGCAAGTCCGTCGTCGGAGCATCCGTGGTGCTGGTCGTGGCGCTCGTTGCGCTCAGCACCGTCGATTGGCTGACGTTCCGCTTGCCCGACGCCATCACATTGCCCCTCGCAGTCGCCGGGTTCATCGTGCACTGGGATGCCGGCCAGGCCGAGATCATCTCCAGGCTGCTGGCGGCCTTCGCCGGGTTCGGCCTGCTGTTCGTCGCAGCGTGGGGATACGAGCGCGTGCGTGGCCGGGCCGGACTGGGACTGGGCGACGCCAAGCTCTATGCGGCGGCCGGCGCGTGGCTCGGTTTCGAAGGGCTGCCCTCCGTGATGGTTTATGCGGCTTTGGCGGCGCTCCTGGGCGTCGCAGTCGCAATGCTGCGGGGCAATCCTGTTGGAATGTCGACCCGATTGCCGTTCGGCCCCTTTCTTGCAATCGCTATCTGGATCGTGTGGACTTATGGACCCATCGGTGTGGCGCAGGCCCTATGAAGTCGGGAGTTGGAAGGTGCTGAAGCTCAGGACGAAACGCCCGGGCTCGAGCGGTAGCGGCAACGCTGCCCGTCGCGCGAAGTCCGATGCCGGTTTTACGCTGATCGAGGTGCTGATCGTGCTCGGCATCATCGGTCTGTTGGCCACTGTCGTCACGCCGCAGGTGCTGCGATATCTGGCTCGCGCCAAAGTGGAAACCGCGCGCATTCAGCTCTCGGCGATCACGACGGCGATGGAACTCTATGCCTTGGATGTCGGCAGCTATCCGCCGCCTCAAGCCGGCTTGATGGCGCTGGTGCAGCCGCCCCCCGGTGTCGCGCAATGGCGCGGGCCCTACCTCAAGAAACCCGAAGGCCTCGTCGATCCGTGGGGACGGCCCTACGGGTATCGGGTGCCCGGGCGGCAGAGCACGTATGAAATCTTCTCGCTGGGTCGCGACAATGCGCCCGGCGGCCAAGGCGAAGATCAGGACATCGTCGTCTACTGACGACATTACCGGCGACTGCCGATGCGCAGAGCGACGAGAAGTTGGCGCGGCGCGCGCTGCGGGCCGGCGTTGTCGATCGTCATCTCGACGAGCAGCGGGAGGGCATCTGTCCGGTCCCACGCATCGTGCCATTGCGCGGTGGCGTCTTCCGTCGGCTGAGGCCCGAAATACCGAAACCGCACAGGCGTCGCCTCGCGCAGAAGCGTGCGCGTTTCGACCGGCGCCTCGCCCTGTCGCGCTCCATGCAGTGAGATGTGCAACACCAATCCCGTATCGGACGCGGTCGCGGGCTCGAGGCGCCATCGATAAACGCCTGCGCCGGCAGGCCCATTGTCACTCGCGGCGAGAAAATACAGCCGCCGCTGATCGCCGCTGAATCCGAAACGCAGGTGTCCCGTCTCCGGGTCCAGGTCCTGGAGAGGAAGGGCCGCCGCCAGCTTGTGCTCGACGGCGTGCAGGGCCAGGCCAGCATCGCCTGCGCGTTCGAGTGCGGTCTGCGCCTCCCAAGCCCGTGTGCCCAACCGCAGAGCGCCCGGCAGCAACGCGACGGACAGCGCCATCAGCGCCAAAGCGACCAACAATTCGACCAACGTGAAACCAGCCTCGCGGCCATATGCGGCGCCAGTTTTGCCTCGAGCGCTCATGGCTGGGTCGGTCCATGGCGGATCGTCGTCAGCGCAATCACGCGCTCGGCGGCGAACGGGCTATCGCGCCACGCGACGTCGACACGCACCCACCACGCCGGCAATCGTGCTGTGGCGCCGGCCGTCTGCCCAGGCGGATCGTAGAGGGAAATCACGCGTCGCCAGCGCATGCCATCCTGCGCGCCCTCTGCCGTTTCGGCAGCCAGCGTGACCTCCGTGCCCGCAGCTTCGAGGCGTGCTTTGGCGATCGCGATCGCTCGGTTTTCGAGGGACCCGTGGCGCACCGCGCTCCAGCCGGTCGCGAAGGTGCGATTGACGAGAGCGATGGTGGCCGCCAGCACACCCAACGCGATCAGCGCTTCGATCAGCGTGAAGCCCCGCTGGCCACGCCGGGCGCCCAATTTACCTGGAAAGCGTCGCCACACGCGCGCCTCCCGTCAACCAGTCGATCTCGATCGTGGTGGTGCGCACGCCGTCCCGCAGGCCGATGCTTCCCCCACTCGCGCCGCCCGTCGGCAGAAATCGGATGTGGCGCTGCATACTTCCGCTGATCCCGTCGGCCGCGACTGCGACGTCGAGCCCGAGATGGGCGGGTATCGCGCGCGGCCCCGACACGCCATCGGCCCAGACTGTGCGGCTCGCCAGATCGACGATCATGACGCGCTCGACGCCCGACCGCAGGGCGGCTGCGCGTGTCGAGCGCGCTAGGGCGGCGATTTCGGATGCCGTGCTGCGCAACAATTGCGGGCCGAGCGACGTGCGCGTCAGGGGGGCGACGAGCAGAACCGCTGCGCCGACGATGGCCAGCGCCACCACCACCTCGATCAGTGTAAAGCCAGAATCGCTGCCAGATTTCATCGCAGCACCGCTTCGTTCAACCCGAGCAATGCGCCCATGACCGATAAAATGAGCCCGCCGATGCCCAAGCCGATCC
>JANOKV010000353.1:0-2403 GCA_031419415.1 Hyphomicrobiales bacterium
ACGCGTTGTTGCTGGCCGCCGGACAACTCGCCGGGATAGGCGTCCTCCTTGCCCTCGAGGCGCACCTTCTTGATGAGCCGACGCGCCTGCGCTTCCACCTCGTCCTTGGGACGTTTCAGCACCAGCATCGGCGCCATCATCATGTTTTCGAGCGCCGTCTTGTGCGGAAAGAGATTGTAGGACTGGAACACCATGCCGACCTTCTTGCGCAGCTCGAGCTTGTCGAGCGCGGGGTCGTGCACCTCCTGCCCTTCGACCCGGATCGAGCCGCTGTTGATCGGCACGAGCGCATTGATGCAGCGCAGCAGCGTCGATTTTCCGGAGCCAGATGGCCCGATGATGCAGATCACTTCGCCTTTGCGCACATCAAATGTGACGCCTTTCAACACCTCGACGGCGCCGAACGATTTGTGCACGTTCTTCAAGCTGACGATCGGTTGGTCGGGCGTCCAGCCTGGGGATGGGGTCATGGTCGAGGCCTCAGATGCGAACGGCGTATTTGCGCTCGAGATAAATGGTCCAGCGCGCGATCGGGTAGCAGTAGACGAAGAAGAACAACAAAAGCAGCCCATACATCGGCATCAGAAGCTCGGTGCGCTGCTCGGCGGCTAGCGCGTCCTGCGTCAGCGTCATGGCGTCGTTGACGCCGACGATGGAGACCAGCGGCGTGGCCATCGTCAGGATCGCATACCAGTTCATCCACGGTGGGATCATGCGCTTGACGCATTGCGGTAGGATGATGCGCCACAGGGTCTGCTGGCGCGAGAAGGCAAGGCTTTCGGCCGACTCCCACTGCGCGGTCGGGATCGAGTTGACCGCACCGCGCACGATTTCGGCGATGTTGGCCATGATCGGGAGCGACAGGCCGACAGTTGCTTTGAGCCAGGCTGGTAGCGGAATCGTGACCCCGGCGATGCGCACCGAATAGGGCGTCAGCAGCATCACGAAGAAGAGAAGCACCAGCCACGGCGCGTTGCGGAAGAATTGGGTCAGGCCCCACGCGGTCGTGCGCATCGGGGCGAAGATCGAAATCTGGGCGAGGCCGAGCACGATGCCACCCACGGTGCCGATCGCCATGGCCAGGAAACTGACCGCGACGTTCAGGGCAAAGCCGCCGAATTCGCGGGGTGGGCCCAATAGCACGAGCGGTGTCCACTTCCACATCGTCGCCAGAATGCCGGGGCGCGCACCACCGCTGCGCAATTGCGCCCACGCTTCGCCAGCCAGCAGCACACAGGTGAAAAGCGCCAGCGCCACCCCGAGGGCCTTGGGAGTGAAAGCCGATGCGACATCCCCTGTTTCCCCTTGCGTGCGGGCGGACAGCGGTGCGAGTGGTGCGAGGGATTGTCTCGAGGCGCTCATTTGCCAAACCCCGGCACGTAGAGTGCGCGTTCGAGCCGCGTCATGAGCCACACGAAGATGCTGACCAGCAGCAGATAGAACGTCAGCAGCGTCACCATCATCTCGAACACGTTGATGCGGTCGGACCAAATCTGGCTGGCGACGAACAATGTCTCGGGAACGGCGATGGCATAAGCCTGCGTCGTCGTCTTGGCGAGGTTGACGAGGTTGTTGTTGAGCGCCGGCAGGCAGACGCGCACCGCCAGCGGCAGCACCACCCAGCGATAGGTTTGCCAGCGGTTGAAGCCCAGGGACTCGGCCGCTTCCACCGTCGACTTCTGGACGGCCTCGATGCCGGAACGAAAGATCTCGACGTTGAAGGCGCCTGCGAAAAACGACAGGGACAACACCGCCCACTCGAAGCTGCCGAACATTGGTTGGGCAATGCCGTGCTCGTTGATGAGGCGCGGCATCTGCGGCCCGAGGGCAAAGTAGAAAAAGTACATCTGCACGAGCGGTGGCGTGTTGCGGAAGAACTGGATGTAGCCCTGAACGATCGCCTTCAAGATGCGAAACCGGCTGCCCTGCAACCACGCGCCGACGATGCCGATAAGCACGCTGAGCATGATGCAGATGACGGCGAGCTTCAGCGTGGTCCACATGCCACGCAGCAGGCGGCCCCGCTCGAAGCTGTCGTAGAAATGCACGAGATTGATGCCGTAAGCATCATGAACGGAGCGCAGGAAGTCCCAGACGATATCCATTCACGGTCTCGTGGTAAGTCGGGGAACACGCGGCATAACCCCTCCACTTCGTCACCCCGGTCGAGGGGCTGCACTTCAGCCGCGACGTGCGCCGGGACCTAGCGCAAGAGTCGTCCGAAGGACACGTCAATGCTCCGAAGGTGAAGCATTTCGAGTGCTCCGCACACGACTTGCGCTAGGTCCCGCACAACGCTCGGCCCATAGGCCTCACGTTTGCGGGATGACGGAGAAAATTGAATCGCCCTTGGGGCGATCGCAACTGACCGCGATATTACTTCTTCGCTTTGGCCGTAGCGTC
>JANOKV010000354.1:0-8076 GCA_031419415.1 Hyphomicrobiales bacterium
CTCGCCGGTCTTGATCAGCCAGTATTCGGCGTCGCCGAACGGCTCGAACGACCACCCCAGGACGATTTGATAGAAATCCATCGCCCGTTCGGGATCGTCGACGTGGATTTCAAAGTGGACGGGGCGGGACATCGGACGAACGTATGACCTCTAAATGTGGAAGCACGACACCGGGAAGAACGCGTTAGGCCTCCAACAGCACGTCCGTCCAAAGCTCCTTGGGGTCGGGCTCGGGATCGTTCTGGGCGAATTCGGCGGCAGCGAGCACGACTTGACGGATTTCGGCGTCGATGGCTTTCAGCTCGTCTTCGCTGATCATGCGCGTCTCGAGCACCCGCTTCCTGACGCGTTCGATCGGGTCGCGCGCCTCGCGCACCTGATCGACTTCCTCGCGTGTGCGGTACTTGGCGGGATCAGACATGGAGTGGCCGCGATAGCGATAGGTCAGCATCTCGAGGATGTAGGGGCCTTTCCCCGAACGGGCATGCTCGGCCACTTTTTTGCCCGCAGCCCGGCAGGCGCGCACGTCCATGCCGTCGACCTGCTCGCCAGGAATATCGAACGAGGCGCCACGCTGCGCAAAGTTGGTTGTCGCCGACGACCGCTCGATCGCCGTCCCCATGGCGTAGCGATTGTTCTCGATGACGAAGACGATGGGCAATGACCACAGCTTGGCCATGTTGAATGTCTCGTAAACTTGGCCTTGGTTGGCTGCGCCATCGCCGAAATAACACCAGCTCACGTTGTCGTTGCCGCGATACTTGTTGGCGAACGCGAGACCCGCGCCGAGAGGCACGTTGGCGCCGACGATGCCGTGCCCGCCATAGAAGTGCTTCTCCTTGGAGAACATATGCATGGAGCCCCCCTTGCCTTTGGAATAGCCCCCCTGGCGGCCAGTGAGTTCGGCCATGACGCCCTTGGGGTCCATGCCAGTCGCCAGCATGTGGCCGTGGTCGCGGTAGGTGGTGATGACCTGATCGCCGGGTTTGGCGGCCATCTGCAGCCCGACGACCACCGCCTCCTGGCCGATGTAGAGGTGACAGAACCCACCGATGAAGCCCATGCCATAGAGCTGGCCCGCGCGCTCTTCGAAGCGCCGGATCAGCAGCATGTCGCGATAGGCCTGCAATTCCTCGTCACGCGTAAACGCGGGTACGTTGCGTCCGAAGGAGCTTGGCGCGCCTGCTGATGTCTCCTCAGTGCCGGTCGGCGCCATGGAGTCTCCTTTGGCTGGGTCATCGATTGGAAAAGATGCGGGCAAATCTACACGAGCCGACCGACGCTGGCCATCCCAAACCGTGGTCCAGCCAACCCCGGTCGGCGGCCTCGCCGGAGGTTTCGCTCTCCACCACTCCAGTGCAACCCTTTCGGTCGGCGGGCTGCCTTGCCAGCGACGTTTTTTGGGTGGCTGGTTTGCGGTTTCGGGACACCGATAGCCGGCAAGCACCGTCCTCCCCGCAGCGCCGGGTTCCAGCAACGATCAGCGAGGCTTATCCCGTGACCGACCGAGGCAATGCCGTCATCGGCGCCGATCTCATCATTCAGGGTGAATTGCGCTGCGGCGGGAATATCGAGGTGCTCGGCTTCGTAACGGGGTCGATCAGCGCTGCAAAGCTCACCGTTCACGAAGGGGGCAAAGTGCACGGCAGCGTCCGGGCCGAGTCGGCGCAGATCAACGGCCTGCTGCAGGGGACGGTTGCCGTTCGAAACCTGATCGACATAGGCGCTACGGGGTCCGTTTCGGGCGATGTGCGCTACGGCCGGCTGGCGATGGCCCCCGGCGGCGAACTCAGCGCCGACATGTTGAACGTACCGCCCGAGATCGGCGGCGATTTGAGCCTTGCCGTGCGGCGCGGCCGCTCCGTGCGCGTCACGACCGAAGATTTGCAGGCCATCGATCCCGACAGCGCCGCCGAGGCCCTGATTTTTACCGTCACCCGACCGACTGGGGGATGGTTGGCCCACACCGCGGCGCCTACTACGCCGATCGAGACGTTTTCCCAGCGCGACCTTGCGCGGGGCACGATCTACTTCGTGCATGACGGTGGCATGACGCCCCAGGCCAGCATCGATGTCGCTGTGTCGGATCAGGCCGGAGCATCGTCGGGGGCCCCCAAAACGCTCCACGTGGCTGTGATTATGACGTGAGCCCCCGCCTTGGCGCGGGCGCGATTTCTAATGAATACTGCGAATGCCCTCTAAAAAGCTGCGATTTTGCAACGATCTTAATATTAATGCTCGTTTGACCGGTCGTTTTGCAGCATCCGGCTATCTACACTTGAAAAATACTGCCCTAGCGCCTAACTTTTGCGCAATACCACCGGGGGATGACTGCTTTCACTTCGCGTGTCGAGGCGGATCCGGTTGCGGAGCACTCATAGGAGGGCCAGATGAACGAAGCGGATACGACCGGTCTCGTTGCCCTGACGGCGGAGATCGTCTCGGCCTATGTGAGCAACAACGCTGTCGGAGCGGCCGATCTGCCGGGTCTGATCGGCGACGTCCATTCCGCCCTCACGCGGGTGACGGGCAATATCGAGGCCCCAGAGCGCGAAGAAGCCAAGCCCGCCATCGCGGTCAAAAAATCGGTCACGCCCGACTACATCATCTGCCTCGAGGACGGTAAAAAATTCAAATCGTTGAAGCGGCATCTTCGGACACATTACAAACTGACGCCGGACGAATACCGCACCAAATGGGGACTGCCACACGACTATCCGATGGTGGCGCCCAATTACGCCGCCGCCCGGTCGCAGTTGGCGAAGAAAATGGGGCTCGGCACGCGTCGCGCGGACGAATGACGCTCCATTCCCCGATGAACGCAAGCGCCGGCAGAACTCATCGGCGACCCGATTGCCCTGGGTGCGCGGCAGGTGTTGCGCATCGGCCCGAAATTCTGATCGTTTCGAAGGGTTCTGACCTTTCAATCGGTCGATTTGGAATGCGGGTCTGGCTAGTGTGCGTGGCCGCGCCCGTGTGGCGCGCCAACTCCTGCTGATAGGCGCGGGTGAGCGCCATGTGGCGGGCGAGATTGTACGTCCAATGACCTGCAATGCCACGCTGCCGCTCTTGTCGGAGCGCGCGGCGCAGCTTCTTGAGCACGCGGGTGCGGCCTTCGAACGAATCGCCGTCAATCTCCTCGGGCCACATCAACAGCAAACGCGGCAGATCACGCGCCCGGTCGTACCGGCTCGCGGGTGGGTGGCCGGTGGCCCCGCCCGCTGTGCGCACGACGCCGGGGGGGCGAAACTCCTGCGGCGGCATCGCGTCGATGGGAGTGGTCTGGCGAACGCGTGACGGCAGGCGACGGTCGGGCGGAAGGAATGGTGGCATCGGTTCAACTCGATTGTGACGAGGGAAGCCGAATGATCCCATGCTGTTCGCGCACGGGGATAAGTCCGCACGTCTCAGCGCTTCACGTGTGACGGCGCCTGACGATCGGCAGAGCCGATGAGGCCGACAATTGGCGCGCTGTCGTGCCTGGAGCCCGCAGCCTGCTGATGGCGATCAGCATCAAATTCCACACCAGTGTAACGGCGAGCCCCAACGCCAGCGCTGGAAACACACCGAGCGTCCCGATCGTCGAGTGCACGAGCGCAAACGCCAGCACCATGCCGACCAGACCGGCCAGCGTGTGCGCCAGCAGCGCCGCTGTCGCGCGGCCCCCGATCCGAGGGTGCAGAACCAGAACGAGACTCGTTGTCAGGATTGGCGCGACCGAGAGCACGCCAGCGATCTGCGGTGGCACGAACCCACTCACCCAGATCGTGAACCCGGAGAGAATGGCCACCATGGCGGCGCGCAACAGCAGATCAGTCCACCGACGCTCGGCGCGCGGCACTGCGATGCCCCGCGTGAACCCGCGCGCCAGGCCAACGGCCACGGCATAAATCGGCGCCACAAACAACAGCGCTGCGCCGAGCGACCACGTAACGCCTTGCACCGCGACCGCGCCGATACACCACACGAGGGCGGCGCACCCCAGGCTCAGCGCCATGCCATGACGCATAGCCAGCACGCAGTAGGCGAGCACGAACAGGGGGGAAATACCGCAAATGGCGATGCTGCCCAGGGTCGCTTGCATGAGCCAGCCGGCCTCGTGCTGCAACGCCAGCATCAGATAAACTGGCCCCGTATAGAGAGGAAGCGACGCTACCATCGCACCCAAAAACGGCCCCGCACGCTCGGCCAACCAGGCGACCAATACGACGAAGCCCGCCACCAGAAGCATGCGCAGTGCGAGGACAGAGAAGGGATTTTCGGTTGTCAGCTCGTTGAAGAGGGTCACTAATCCCGACCTGCCTGTCTCGAGCGTCGCGGGCGGTTCAGCCGCGCACCCAGCCGCCCGGTCCAAGGCGCTCCTGGGGCCCAAAGCGTGCTTTGTAACTCATCTTGCGCGACCCCTGCACCCAGTATCCCAGGTAGAGATATGGCAGCCCCAGCCGCTTTGCCTGCTCGATATGGTCGAGAATCATAAACGTCCCGAGGCTGCGCGCGCGCTCGTCGGGCTCATAGAAGCTGTAAACCATCGACACGCCGTCGGTGAGCTTATCGCACAGCGCCACACCGACGAGCGGCCAAGTTTCGGGCCGGCTGTCGAGAGCATTGTCCGGCCGAACGCGATATTCTGTGATGAACGTCTCGACGATCGAATCTTCGACCATCATCGCGTAATCGAGCACGGTCATATCGGCCATGCCGCCGTCCCCATGCCGGTCGTCGATGTAGGCCCGAAAGAGGCCGTATTGTTCGGACGTCGGCACCGCCGGCGCGCGGCGCACGAAGAGATCTCGATTGCCGTCAATGACGCGCCGGAACGATCGTGAGGGATGGAATTCGTCGGCGACGACGCGGACCGAAACGCAGGCCTGGCAGCCATCGCAGTAGGGCATGTAAGCGATGTTCTGGCTGCGACGAAAACCGCCCTTCAGCAAGTTGTCGATCAGCGCCCGGGGCTTGTCATGCGTCAGGTGTGTGAACAGCTTGCGTTCGCGTCGCCCCGGCAGATAGGGGCACGACTGCGGCGCCGTCACATAGAATTCGGGAAAGTGCTTCTGGTGTTCGGTCATGTGACCGCGGCCCCCGCAACTCGACTGCCCGGTTTGTCCGGGTAAGATGTCAATCTAGGGGAGGGGTGAGGCTGGGATCAAGTGTGGCAGCAACGGTGCTTTCCCAATCTCCACCGCGACCCTATAGTGGAGCGCAGGGCGGCGGGCCTGTCCCGCCTCGAAAAACACAACGACACGAGATCCCACATGGCGCGCATCCCCATTCTCGATGAAAACGACCCGACCCTGCCGGAAGACACTCGCAGGGCCCTGGCGGAAGCCGGGCAATCGCGCGGACGCTTGGTCAATATCTACCGGGCCCTGGCCAATCGACCGGAGACGTTGCGGGCTTTTACCCAGTTCGCAGCGACAGTCTATCGCGCAAAGTCCACTCTGGAGCCCCGCCACGGGGAGCTCGCCTACCTCACCGCGACCGCCGTAAACGACTGTTATTATTGAATACCCACACACACAGTGCTCGGTCGGAGCCTGGGATTGACTGAAGCGCAGATGCGCCACTTGACCGACGACCCTCTGCCCGAGGGCGTCTACGACGCCATGCAAGCCGCGATCGTACGTTACGCGCAACGCTCGACGCGACTCGAGCCAATAGACGACGCCACGTTTGGCGCCCTCGCTGTCCATTTCTCGACGGCCCAGATCATGGACATCTGCTTCACGGTCGGCCTTTCCAACATGGTCAACCGCTTCCACGCCACGTTTCAGACGGACCTCGACACGGCCACCGTTGCCGAGGCCGACGCTGGCGACGCCACCGCTGGGAGCTGCCCCATTCCCCGCCCGCGCCGCCGGTGAACGACCGTCTCAGGTGCCGGTCTGAACCGGGCTGCGTCGGCAATTCAAATCTCGACCTCGAATGTGTCATCCCGGCATTTATTGCCGGGATCCACCCCTCGGCTGGGTCGGGAGTGTGCGGAGGGCTGGATCCCGCGAATAAATCGCGGGATGACAAATATTGCGATAACCGTTTCGCCGGAATGAATTGCCCCGAGAGGACAGTCCCTCCGACATCTTGCCGGCTTGACCCACCACCAGAGTCGGTCATCCTGGCGGGCGCGACCGAGGGGCCGGTACGGGTCCACACCCCCCCGGTTCTCATTCAGCCTTGCGAGGAGTAGGACGCTATGACGGGTTCCCCGAAGGCGTCGACGGCCAGCGCGGCGCCTTCGGCGCGGCGCCGCCCTGTCGTGTCGCAGCATCACGGCGTGACGCTGACGGACGATTACGCCTGGCTCAGAGCTGAGAACTGGCAGGACGTGATGCGCGACCCTGCGGTGCTCGACGCCGAGATCCGCGCTCACCTCGAAGCCGAGAACGCCTATACGGCGGCGCAACTCGCCGATACGGCGGGTCTGCAAGAGCAACTCTTTCTCGAGATGAAGGGCCGCATCAAAGAGGACGACAGCTCCGTTCCCTCGCCCGACGGGCCTTGGAGCTACTATTCGAGCTTCGTGACGGGCGGGCAGTATCCGCTGCTCATGCGCCAATCGCGCGAGGGATCGGGCCAAACGGTTCTCCTCGACGGCAACGCGGAAGCCGCCGGCAAGCCCTATTGGCAGCTCGACGACACCGAGCACAGCCCCGACCACAAACTTCTCGCCTATGCCGTCGACGACAAGGGCTCCGAGTTGCTGACCATTCGCTTTCGCGATTTGGCGACCGGCAGCGATCTGCCTGACGAGATCACCGACACGCGCGGCGGCATGGTCTGGGCGTTGGATGGGCGCACGCTGTTTTATGTGCGCCTCGACGACAACCACCGGCCCCTCTTCGTCTATCGCCACACGGTCGGCACGCCGGTCAGTGACGACGTGTTGGTCTACGAAGAGAAGGATACGGGGTTCTACGTCGGCGTCGGCCAGACCCAATCGGGCGATTATCTACAAATCCTCGCGCACGATCACCAGACGAGTGAAGTCTACTTGATCGATGCGCATCATCCGACCCAGACGCCGCGCCTCGTCGTCCCCCGTCGTCCGGGGCACGAGTACCACGTCGAGCACAACGGCGAGACGCTCTACATCACCGCCAACTCAGGCGACGCGGAGGATTTCCGCATCTGCACCGCGCCGCTGTCGGACCCTTGCGAAGCCAACTGGCGCGAGCTCATTCCACACCGGTCGAGCCGCTTCATCATCGACGCGACCGTCTACCGCGATCACCTCGTGCGGCTCGAGCGTGAAGACAGCCTGCCGCAGATCGTCGTGCGTCGTCTGTCGGATGGCGCCGAGCACAAGGTGTCCTTCGATGAGGAGGCTTATTCGTTGAGCCTGTCGCACGGCTACGAGTTCGATACGACGACTGTGCGCTTCATCTACTCGTCGATGACGACGCCAGCGCAGGTCTATGACTACGACATGGAGACGCGCGAACGCACCCTGCGCAAAACTCAAGAAGTGCCGAGCGGCCACGACCCCGCAGATTACGTCACGCGCCGCGTATTTGCGCCAGCCAAGGACGGGGCGCTGGTGCCCGTCTCGATCCTTCATCACCGCTCGACGCCGCTCGATGGCTCCGCGCCGCTGTTCCTCTACGGCTATGGGTCCTACGGCATCCCGATTCCGGCGAGTTTTTCGGTCACGCGCCTGTCGCTCGCCGATCGCGGCTTCATTTTCGCCGTCGCCCATATTCGTGGTGGCAAGGACAAGGGCTATCGCTGGTACACCGACGGTAAGCTCGACAAAAAGATGAACACGTTCACCGACTTCATCTCTGCGGGCGAGCACCTCGTCGATCTGGGTCTCACCAGAAAAGGCCGCATCGTCGCCAATGGCGGCTCGGCCGGCGGCATGTTGATGGGGGTCGTGGCCAATCTGGTGCCAGAACTTTTTCTGGGCATCATCGCCGACGTGCCGTTCGTCGACGTGCTCAACACGATGCTCGACGACACGCTGCCCCTGACGCCGCCCGAGTGGCCCGAGTGGGGCAACCCGATCCTGTCGCGGACCGAGTTCGAAATGATCCGCAGCTATAGCCCCTACGATAACGTCGAGGCCAAAGCCTACCC
>JANOKV010000355.1:0-27903 GCA_031419415.1 Hyphomicrobiales bacterium
TTTCAAGCGGAAGTGTCCCGCCTTCTGCATTTGATGGTCCACTCGGTCTATACCGAGAAGGAGATCTTCCTACGAGAGTTGATCTCCAACGCTTCGGATGCGCTCGACAAACTGCGCTACGAGGCGATTTCGCAGCCGGTGCTGATCGAGGGCGCACCGCGCCTCGCCATCTCCATCACAGTCGACAAGGCGGCGCGCACGCTCACGGTCGCCGACAACGGCATCGGCATGAGTGCACCCGAGATGATCGACAACTTAGGCACCATCGCACGATCGGGCACGAAGGCCTTTCTGGATCGATTGTCGGCAGAAAAGGACGGCTCGAACGCCCTGATCGGTCAATTCGGGGTCGGGTTCTATTCGGCTTTCATGGTGTCGGATCATATCGAGGTGGTGAGCCGGCGGGCGGGCGCACCGACGGCCAATGTCTGGATATCGGATGGGGCCAACGGCTTTACCATGGCGGCCGCGTCCGAAGCGCAGGCGGCGGCCGTGCCGCGCGGCACGGCGGTGACGCTCACGCTACGCGCCGAAGACGAGACCTTTCTCGAAGACGCCACGATCGAACACATTGTGCGCACCTACTCGGACCACATTCAGTTTCCCGTCGAATTCATCGATGTTGAAGGCGCCGCGCGCCAAGTCAATGCGGCGAGCGCGCTTTGGCAGCGGTCGAAATCGGAGGTGAAACCGGAGGAGTACGCCGAGGCCTATAAGACCATCGCCGGCCAGTTCGACGAACCTGCGCTGACGATGCACTATCGCGCCGAGGGTCGGCAGTCCTACGCCGTCCTGCTGTTCGTGCCGACCAACCGGCCGTTCGACCTCCACGACGTGGGTCGCAAGGGTCGGGTGAAGCTCTACGTGCGACGCGTCTATATCACCGACGATGCCGACCTGCTGCCGAGCTGGATGCGCTTCGTGCGCGGCGTGATCGACAGCGAGGACGTGCCGCTCAATATCTCGCGCGAGATGCTGCAGAACAATCCGATCGTCGGCCAAATCCGCAAAGCCGTGACGGGGCGCGTGCTGTCGGAGCTCGAGCAGGTCGCCGAAAAAGACGCCGCACGCTACGAGAAAATCTGGGACACGTTCGGCTCCGTGATCAAGGAAGGCCTCTACGAAGATTTCGAGCGGCGCGACCCGCTCATGAAGCTCGCCCGCTTCCGGTCGACCGCCAACACCGAATGGCGGTCCTTAAAAGAGTACGTTGGTGCGCTGCGTCCGAATCAGACGGACATTTACTACCTCACGGGCGACAGCCTCGATCGCTTGAAAGCCAGTCCTCAGTTGGAGGCGGCGGCGGCGCGTGGCGTCGAAGTCCTGCTGCTGACCGATCCGGTGGACAGCTTCTGGACGACGATGGCGCCTGCCTTCGAGGGCAAGCACCTCCGGTCGTTGACCCAAGGCGAGGTCGATCTCTCGGCGGTGCCGTTGTTGGAAGCAGACAGCGCCGATTCGACCGAAGCCGCCGACGTTGGCGCGCTCATCACGATGCTCAAGTCGGCGCTGGGGGATCAGGTCAGCGACGTGCGCGTGTCGAAGCGCCTGGTGTCGTCGGCCGTCTGCCTCGTTGCTCCTGGCGCTGGTCCGGATTTGGCGCTCGAACGTCTGTTGCAGCGGCGTAACGAGGGAGGAGCGGGTCTCAAGCCGGTGCTCGAGATCAATCCCACGCACGCCATCGTTCGCTCGGCGGCGGCCGGAGCCGTCGCCAAACGTGACGAAGAGGTGGCCGAGATCGGCCACCTGCTGTTCGATCAGGCGCGGATTCTGGATGGGGAATTGCCCGCTGACCCCGCAAAGTTCGCGGAGCGGCTGAACCGCTTCGTCCTGCGAGGTCTCGGGCCGGTCGATCAGCCGTCGTAGCCTTCGATGACGATGATATCGGCGGTCGAGGTTTTGTTGCGGACGGCTTCGGCGGCTTTGTATTCGGGGCTCTCGTAGCAGGCGAGCGCCTGGGCATAGCTGTCGAATTCCAAGACGACGTGGCGCGCGCGGGGGCTGCCGGCCTTCGCCGTGAACTGGCCGCCGCGCACGAGGAATTTCGGTTTGTACTTGGCGAAGGCTATGGCGTTGAGGGCCACGTACTCTTTGTACCCCTCGGCGTCGGTGACATCGACGTGGGCGATCCAATAACCTTTGGGCATGGCGCGGTCTCCTGTTGGAAGATGTGAGGAGGAGACCGCAGATGAACGGGTGAGGCAAGCGATATAGGCGTGGTTGAGAGAAAGGGCGCGCGATGCTCTCAGGACCCGATCATGCCCAAAATGGTTCGCGCTGTCGCGTGTGGATCGGCGGCTTCGGTAATCGGGCGACCGACGACGAGATGGCTGGCCCCGGCGGCGATGGCTTTGGCGGGCGTCAATACGCGGGCTTGGTCGCCTATGGCGCCCTCGGCCAGTCGAATGCCCGGCGTCACGATGAGAAAATCCGGGCCGGTCGCGGCGCGCACGGCGGCGGCTTCCTGGCCCGACGCGATGACGCCATCGAATCCGGCGGCCTTGGCTAAGCGTGCGCGGTGCAGCACCAACTCGGACGCGTTCGTAGATGAGATGCCCTGCTCGCGCAGGTCGGCATCAACGAGGCTCGTCAGCACGGTGACAGCGAGGAGCTTCATTGGCGCGGTGCCGCGTCCTCGCACCGCCGCATCGAGCGTTTTGCGGTCGGTTCCGTGAATCGTCAGGTAGTCGAGCCCCATTCCGGCGATGTTGGCGGTGGCCTTCTCGACCGTGTTGGGAATGTCGAGCAGTTTCATGTCGAGGAAGACCTGCTTGCCGGCAGCCTTCAAACCACCCGCGAAGGCCAGGCCCCCACCAAACAACAGCTCGAGGCCGACCTTGTAAGACGTCACGTCCTCGCCGAGCTGTTCGACCAAAGCGCGCGCGCGATCGACGGTGGGCACATCCAGAGCGACGAAGAGGCGCGAGCGCGGGGAGCCGAAGTTCGTCATCTCACGCCCCCCTGCCCTCGAAGAATTCTTTCACGCGCGTGAAGAAGCCCGAGGATGCGGGATTGTTTTCGGCTTTGCTTTCCTTGTCGAACTCTTCCAGCAGTTCGCGTTGACGGCGCGTCAGGTGCTTGGGGGTTTCGACTTCGACCTGGATGTACATGTCGCCCTGCACCTTGGAGCGCAGCACCGGCATGCCCTTGCCCTTGAGGCGGAATTGCTTGCCGGTTTCCGTCCCGTCGGGCACCGGCATTTTAACCCGGCTGCCATCGAGCGTCGGCACTTCGATGGCGCCGCCGAGCGCGGCCGTCGTCATCGCAATCGGCACGCGGCAGAAGACATCGGCGCCGTCACGCTGAAAGAATTCGTGCGGTTTGATGGACAGGAAAATGTAGAGATCGCCCGTGGGGCCGCCCCGCACCCCGGCTTCGCCTTCACCCGCCAAACGAATGCGGGTGCCGTCTTCGACGCCGGCGGGAATGGAGACCTGCAACGTCCGCTCTTTCGTCACGCGGCCCGCGCCATTGCACTTGGCGCACGGGTCTTCGATGTATTCGCCACGGCCCTGGCAGGCGGGACAGGTGCGCTCGATGGTGAAGAAACCTTGCGATGCACGGACCTTGCCGTGCCCGGCGCACGTCTGGCACGTCGACGGGGTGGTGCCGGGTTTAGCGCCTTTGCCCGCGCACGTCTCGCAGCCGATGCTGGTCGGCACGCGGATTTGCGCCTGCTTGCCCCCGTAGGCGTCGACCAGGGTGATTTCCATATTGTAGCGCAGGTCCGCGCCGCGCTCGCGACCGTTGCCGCGCGTGCGCTGGCCGGTGCGCCGCCCGCCCATGAACTCGCCGAAGAGATCGTCGAAGATGTCGGACATGGAGGAGGCGAAGTCGGGGCCGAAGCCTCCTTGTCCGCCCTGTCCGCGACCGCCTTCGAACGCTGCGTGGCCGAATTGGTCGTAGGCCGCGCGCTTCTGGGGGTCTTTCAGAACTTCGTAGGCTTCATTGATTTCCTGGAACTTCTGCCCGGCCGAGGCGTCGTTAGGATTACGGTCGGGATGATGATCTTTCGCGAGGCGGCGAAACGACGATTTGAGATCGGCCTCGTTGGCGGCTTTGGTGACGCCCAGGACGTCGTAATAGTCGCGTTTGGCCATGTTGCCGATTTCCGTTCATCGTTTGCGCAAACACGGCTTCTGTTCGAAGCTACTCGTCGTGCCGAACGGGCGCGCCCCTCATCGGCCCGCCGCACACCACCCAGCGATCGGGATCATACGTCGCGACGCACGATCCCGGTCGGGTTCAAGCACTCTTCTTCTTGTCGTCTTTGACTTCTTCGAAATCGGCATCGACGACATTGTCGCCGCCGCCCTTGCCGTCACCCTTGCCGCTCGTTGGCGGCGCTTCGCCGTCTGCGCCATCGGCGTCGCCGCCTTTGGCGCCGTAGATGGCTTCACCGAGTTTGAGCTGGGCTTGCATCAGGGCGTCCGTCGCCGTCTTGATCTTTTCGACGTCGTCGCTGCTGATGGCTTCTTTCAAACCGGTGAGCGCCGTCTCGACCGCCGTCTTGTCGGCGGGGCTCAACTTGTCACCGTATTCCTTGAGGTTCTTCGTCGCCTCGGAGGACAGATGGTCGGCGCCGTTGCGGGCTTCGACGAGTTCGCGCTTCTTCTGGTCGTCGTCCTTGAAGCGCTCGGCCTCTTCGGTCATCCGCTTGATGTCGTCCTCGGTCAAACCGCCGGACGCCTGAATGCGGATCGACTGCTCCTTATTGGTTTTCTTGTCTTTAGCCGACACTTTCACGATGCCGTTGGCGTCGATGTCGAACGTCACTTCGATCTGCGGCTCGCCGCGCCGTGCGGGCGGCAGACCCAAGAGGTCGAACTGGCCGAGCACTTTGTTGTCGGCGGCCATTTCACGCTCGCCCTGGAAAACGCGGATGGTCACCGCGTTCTGGCCGTCCTCGGCCGTCGAGAACACTTGCGACTTCTTGGTTGGGATGGTCGTGTTCTTGTCGATCAGACGTGTGAACACACCGCCCAACGTTTCGATGCCGAGCGAGAGCGGCGTGACGTCGAGCAACAGGACGTCCTTCACATCACCCTTCAGAACGCCGCCCTGAATGGCGGCCCCGATGGCGACCACTTCGTCGGGGTTGACGCCCTTGTGCGGCTCCTTGCCGAACAGCTTCTTCACTTCGGCCTGAACGCGCGGCATGCGCGTCATGCCACCGACGAGCACGACCTCGTCGATGTCGGCTGCTTTGAGACCCGCATCCTTGATCGCTTGCTCGCACGGCGCCAACGTTTTCAAGATCAACTCTTCGACGAGGCTTTCGAGCTTGGCGCGGGTGAGCTTCATCGTCAGATGCAGCGGCGATTGATTCTGTGGGCTCATCGAGATGAACGGCAGATTGATTTCGGTCTGCTGCGCGCTCGACAGTTCGATCTTGGCTTTTTCGGCAGCTTCCTTGAGGCGCTGCAGAGCGAGCTTGTCCTTGGTCAGATCAATGCTGTTTTCCTTGCGGAACTCGCTGACCAAATACTCGACCAGGCGCATGTCGAAGTCCTCGCCGCCGAGGAACGTGTCGCCGTTGGTCGACTTCACTTCGAAGACGCCGTCGCCGATCTCGAGCACCGAGATGTCGAACGTGCCACCGCCCAGATCATAGACCGCGATGGTCTTGGATTGTGTCTTCTTGTCGAGGCCGTAGGCGAGCGCTGCCGCCGTCGGCTCGTTGATGATGCGCAGCACCTCGAGGCCGGCGATCTTGCCGGCGTCCTTCGTGGCTTGACGTTGCGCGTCGTTGAAGTAGGCGGGCACCGTGATGACGGCCTGGGTCACGGTATGACCCAGATAGGCCTCCGCCGTTTCTTTCATCTTCGAAAGAATGTCGGCTGAGAGTTGTTGCGGCGAGAATTGCTTGCCCCGCGACTCCACCCAGGCGTCCCCGTTCTTGCCCTCGACGATCTGGTAGGGGACGAGCTTCTTGTCCTTTTCCACCATCGGGTCGGCATAGCGGCGGCCAATCAAGCGCTTGATAGCGAAAAACGTGTTGGTCGGATTGGTCACGCCCTGGCGCTTGGCCGGCAGACCAATCAGGCGTTCGCCATCTTCGGTGAAGGCGACGATCGAGGGGGTCGTATTCATACCCTCGGCGTTGGGGATCACCTTGGGCTTACCGCCCTCCATGACGGAGACACAGGAATTGGTAGTGCCAAGATCGATACCGATAACTTCGGCCATGGCGAACGCGTCCTTTGTTTGTGGCAGACCGCTCGGACCCTCAGGGCGAGGAACACGCTCGAAAGTGCGGCTTCCCTTGCGGGCTGGCGCATCCCCTCACTGTTCGGCATCCGATGCTTCAACAGACCCACACGGGTCGCCTAAAACGGTCCCCTGGAGCTGATTTCGACAACTGTTCGGTATATAGGCGGCGTCGGAGAGCGCCGCAACGGGCGAGGTGGACCCCAAGTGTGATAAAAGTGTCGCTGATGGCAGGGGCGAAGGAGCGTGAGCATGGCTGCAGCCTATCGACTACCCGCCGGAGCGCGGTGGCTTCCGGGCTGGTTCGGCCCCGATCAGCAGCGGCAGGTGTTGGCTGAGATCGCCGAAGTGATCCGGGTTGCGCCCCTGTATGTGCCCACCATGCCGCGGACAGGCAAGGAAATGTCCGTTCGAATGACGAATTGCGGGGCCTTGGGTTGGATGACCGACAAGGTCGGCGGCTATCGTTATCAGGCGACCCATCCCGTCACCCACAAACCCTGGCCGCCGATCCCTGGTCTGCTTCTCGAGGTGTGGCGGGAGGTGTCGAATTACGCCGCACCTCCCGAAGCCTGCCTCGTCAATGTCTATCGGGACGGGGCGCGCATGGGCAGCCACCAGGATCGGGACGAAGCCGATTTGGCTGCCCCCGTCCTGTCGGTTTCCCTGGGTGATGATGCGGTGTTTCATGTCGGTGGCCGCGAACGGGCCGACCCGAAGACGCGGGTGACGCTTCGGTCGGGGGATGTCTTCGTCTTGGGGGGCCCGTCCCGCCTCGCCTATCACGGCGTCGATCGCATCGAGGCGGGCTCGAGCGACCTGCTGCCGGACGGTGGCCGCATCAACTTGACCCTGCGGCGCGTGTCGCGACCCTGACGCCCGCAGGCGATCAGGCGCGCGAAAGATCTTCCCCGTCTGCCGACGTTTCATTGGCTTGGTCCCCATGGGGCGCGGCGGGTTGCCCAGGTCTGGCGCCACCTTTGGCCACGGCCACCATCGCAGGCCGCAAGACCCGATCCTCGATCATGTAGCCGAGCTGGAAAACCTGCACCACCGTACCTGACGGAACGTCGGGATTGTGTGCTTCGACAACGGCTTGATGCTGGTGGGGATTGAACGGTTCGCCGTTCGGATCGATCCGCGTGATGCCATGGCGCTCGAGGGCGTTCAACAGTTCGCGCTCCGTCAACATGACGCCGTCGAGGAAGCTCTTGAGGACGGGGGTCTCCTCGACCGCGCCAGGAGGTATCGTGTTGATTGCCCTCTGGAAATTGTCGCCGACTGTGACGATGTCATGTGCGAATTTGCTGACGGCGTACTTGTGCGCTTCCGATTTCTCGCGGTCGGTCCGTTTGCGGATGTTGTCCATCTCGGCGTGGGCGCGCAGCAGCCGATCTTTGAGGTCCACGACTTCGATCTGCAAAGCCTCGATCCGGCTATAGGCCTCACGCGCCGCCAGGGGCGTTCCCTGTGCTTCGGCGCACCCCGCCGACTCGGGGCTGGGCGGAACATCGGACGGCTGACCGTCTGCTTTGGGCGCGTCGGGTCCGGTGGAGGTCGTGGACATGGTGGCGGCTCCGTCAGAAGTCGTGGCGGCGATGGCGGTCGAAAAGGCGGGTCGGGCCGTCCATGCACGCGAGAAAGGCTGGCAGGGATATCATCCCGCAGCGCAAAAAAATCAAGCGAGGGCTTTGCCGATCAGCCGTGCGGTATAATCGACCATCGGGATGATCCGCCCATAATTGAGCCGCGTGGGTCCGATGACCCCCACTACGCCGACGACCTTGCGCTCGGTGTCGTGAAACGGCGCAATGATCAATGACGAGCCCGACATCGAGAACAGTTTGTTTTCGGCCCCGATGAAAATGTGCACCCCTTCGCCTTTTTCGGCGAGGCCCAACAGCTGAATGAGATCGCGCTTGGTTTCCAGATCGTCGAAGAGGTGCCGGATACGCTCCAGTTCGTCGATCGCGGAGAGGTCCTTGAGGAGATTGCCTTGACCCCGCACGATCAGGCTTTTTCGGTCGTCCTGGGCGCCCGACCACGTCGCCAGACCGGCTTCGATGACTTTTTTCGTCAGTCCGTCGAGTTCGGCTTTGGCTTTGATGAGCTCGGCTTCGATGCGCCGGGTCGCTTCGCTGATCGTCAACCCGCGCACATGATGGTTCAAGTAGTTGGCCGCTTCGATCAGCGCCGAAGGGGGCAGCCCCTTGGGAAAATTGATGACCCGGTTCTCGACCGTCTGGTCGTCGCCCACGATCACCACCAGGGCCTTACCGGGTTCGAGGGGCACGAACTCGATGTGCTTCAGCCGACAATCCATCTTTTCGCTGAGGACGAGGCCCGCGCAGTGCGACAGCCCGGAAATCATTTCGCCAGCGTCCGTCAACACCTGATCGATGGGCCTTTGGCGCTGTGCGGAAATCTGCGCCTCGATTTGCCGACGCTCGTCGGGCGCAAGGTTGCCGATTTCCAGCAGTCCATCGACGAAGAGGCGCAGACCGGTGTGCGTGGGCATGCGCCCCGCAGAGGTGTGCGGGGCGTAGATGAGGCCGAGGTGTTCGAGGTCCGACATGACGTTGCGCACCGAAGCTGGCGACAGCGTCATCGGCAGGTGCCGGGTCAGATTGCGGGAACCAACCGGATCGCCGGTTGCGAGATAGGACTCGACGATGTGGCGAAACACCGTCCGTGACCGCTCATTGAGCAGTTCGACGGCCGTATTGGGGGCGCGGTTGGGCGCTGGGGTGTTGGATCGATCGATCGGGGGCATGGGTGTCGAATAGCCTTGGGACCGAGGAACCGAACAGCAACGGTTGGTCCGGTTAGCCAGTGTCGCATTTTCGGGATCGGCAACAAAGGCCAAAGGTGAAATCGTGCGTGCGACGCGAAAGAGCGAGCCGTGGCGTCCAACATCGACGGCAAACGTGGCGAATTGCAGAGATCTCTGCTTTTCATTGCAGCGGGCCTCGCATAGGTTGCCGCCACGTACCACAGTCCCTCATAGCCGGTCCCGGCACGAACACCAGAGCACATCATGCGGCCATCGAAACGTCAGCTGGACGAACTGCGTCGCGTCTCGATCGATCGCGCGGTCTCGATGCATGCCGAAGGCTCGTGCCTGATCAAATTCGGCAACACCCATGTGCTGTGCACGGCCAGCCTCGAGGAGCGCGTGCCGCCGTGGCTGAAGGGCCAAGGGCGGGGCTGGGTGACGGCGGAATATTCGATGTTGCCCCGCGCGACCAACGAACGCACACGGCGCGAGGTCACCACGGGTCACCCCTCGGGCCGCACGCAGGAAATTCAGCGGTTGATTGGCCGGTCGCTGCGGGCGGTCATCGATCTGCAGAAACTCGGCGAACGCCAGATCACCGTCGATTGCGATGTCATTCAGGCGGACGGCGGAACGCGGACGGCATCGATCACGGGCGCCTGGGTGGCGCTGCACGACTGCATCGCCTGGATGCGCCACCGCGATATGGTGAAGGAGGGCGTCATCCGGGATCAGGTGGCGGCGGTGTCCTGCGGTCTCTACAAGGGCCAACCCGTCCTCGACCTCGATTATCCCGAGGACTCCAATGCCGAAGCCGACGCTAATTTCGTCATGACCGGTTCGGGCGGGATTGTCGAAGTGCAAGGGACCGCCGAGACAACGCCGTTCAGCCAGGACAATTTCGATCAGCTCATGCTGCTGGCGAAAAAGGGTATCGGTGAGCTGGTGAACTTGCAGAAACTGACCGTAGGTTGAGTGCCGGGCGCGATGCGTGGGGCGTGCCGGGCTCGACAGGAGCGCAATGCCCGATGCAGCCCAATGACGTGCTGGAAACGGTGCTTTATGCGAGCGACCTCGATGCCGTCGAGGCCTTCTATCGCGACGTGCTCGGGCTCTCGCCATTCGCAAAAATGCCCGGGCGGCAACTTTTCTACAAGCTGCCGAACCAAATGCTGCTGATCTTCAACCCGGACGCGACGGCCGTGCCGCCCGCATCCGGCGCATTGCCTGTTCCCCCGCATGGCGCCCGTGGACCCGGGCATGTCTGCTTCAAGGCGGAGGCCCGCGAGATCAATCTGTGGCGCGAGCAATTGGAGGCGCGCGGCATCGGGATCGAAGCCGATTTCCTGTGGCCAGCGTCGGGCGGCCGCTCGATCTATTTTCGCGATCCGGCTGGCAATTGCCTCGAGTTTGCCGAGCCTCGAATTTGGGGCTTCCCATGATCAGGCAACTCACCCGGGGCACGCGCCTCATCGTCGCCAGCCATAATCCCGGCAAGCTGCGCGAAATCGACGATCTGATCAGGCCGTTCGGGCTCGAGGCTATTTCGGCTGGCGCGGCCGACGTGTCGGAACCCGAGGAGACGGAAACGACGTTTGCCGGCAACGCGCGCCTCAAGGCGCTACACAGCGCGCGCGCGACCGGATTGCCGGCGCTCTCGGACGACTCTGGCCTCGAGGTGGCCGCACTGGGCGGCGATCCCGGTGTGCTGTCGGCGCGGTGGGCGGGACCGCAAAAGGATTTCGCCGATGCCATGCAAAAGGTCGCCGATGCGGTCGAAGCCCGTGCGGGATGGACGGGGAAAGGCCCGCGCGCCAATTTCACGGCGGCGCTGTGTCTCGCCTGGCCCGACGGGCACACCGAGGTTTTCGAAGGCCGCGTGTTCGGTCATCTCGTCTGGCCCCCGCGTGGCGTCAGGGGCTTTGGCTACGATCCGATGTTTCTGGCTGACGGGGCGGCCGAGACGTTCGGCGAAATGGACCCGGAAAAGAAGCACGCGATCAGTCATCGCGCCCGCGCCTTCGCGCTGTTCGTCGCCGCGTGCCTGACGTGACCCGTGATCCTGGGTTTGCCGTTTACGTGCATTGGCCGTTCTGCGCGCAGAAGTGCCCCTATTGTGATTTCAACAGTCATGTGCGGCACGCCGGGTGGGACGAGGCGCGATTCCTCGCCGCGTTTCGGCTTGAATTGCAGCATATGGCGGGCTTGGCGCCGGGCCGGGTCGTGCACAGCATCTTTTTCGGCGGAGGCACGCCCTCGTTGATGCAGGCCGGCACTGTCGCTGCGATCCTCGATGAGATCGGCGTGCTGTGGTCCGTCGAGGCGGACGCCGAGGTGACGCTCGAGGCCAATCCGTCGAGCGTCGAAGCGGGGCGCTTTCGCGACTATCGGGCGGCTGGCGTCAACCGTGTCTCGCTCGGGGTGCAGGCGTTGAACGATCCCGATCTGCGACGGCTCGGCCGTTTGCATAGTGCATCCGAAGCGCGCGCGGCCATCGAGATTGCGCGACAGACCTTCCAGCGGTTCTCGTTCGATCTAATCTATGCCCGCCCCCAGCAGACGGAAGCGGCGTGGGCCGCGGAATTGCGAGATGCGCTCGACCTCGCCGACCACCATCTGTCGCTCTACCAGCTCACGATCGAAGACGGCACGCCGTTCGCCGCGTTGCATCGCGCCGGCAAGCTCGCCATCCCCGATCCGGATCTGGCCGATCGACTCTACGAGATCACGCAGGAGCAGACGGAGGCGCGCGGCCTGCCGGCTTATGAAATTTCCAATCACGCAGCGCCCGGCGAGCAGAGCCGGCACAATCTCGTCTATTGGCGCTACGGCGAATATGCCGGCGTCGGGCCCGGCGCGCACGGGCGACTGGTGAGGGATGGACGCCGGCATGCCCTCGTGACCGAGCGCGGCCCGGAGACCTGGGCCGAGGCCGTCGAAACGTGTGGCCACGGCATCGTCGAAGACGATGATCTGGCGCCCGATGCGCAAGCCGATGAACTGTTACTCATGGGCTTGCGCCTGACGGAGGGCGTGGACTTGCGCCGGCTCGAGGCGCTGGGCGGCACGCGACCCTCCCGCGAAAAGATCGCCCACCTCGTCGCCCTGGGGATGCTCGACGAGCCCGGATGCGATCATATCCGGGTGACGCGGGCCGGGCGCTTCGTGCTCAACGAGGTGGTGCGGCAGCTGTCCCTCGCGATGGCGCGGTAAGGGTCGAGCGGACGCGTCCGCTCATCGAAAATGATAGGGGATCTCGAACGTCCGCTGCGCGGAGGTCAATCCGCTCGGTGGGGCGGGAAAGCGTGTGCGCCGCACAGCCTCGATGGCGACCGTATCGAGCGCGGTGCGCCCGCTCGATCGCTCGAGCACGATGTCGTCGACGCTTCCGGTATCGTCGATGGCAAAGCGAATCCGCACGGTGCCACTGACCGAGGCGTGAGCCTTCGGACGCGAGTGACCCAGCGCATGGGCCACGGCGCGGGCATAGGCGACGGCCACACCGGGGCTTGCGGCTGCGGCGCCCGCGACCGGCTGCACCGCAGGATCGACGCTTCGTGCCGCGGCTCCGCCGGTTTGTCGAGGTGCGGTGTCGGGAGGCTGGGTTTCGTGCGCATGCGCGTCGAGAGGCGTGAGAACCTCGGACGGGCGCAGTGGTTTGCCGCGTTGGGCGGCAAGTTCGGTCGTGGCTTCCTCGGCAGCGGCCGATGGCGCCTCTGTCGGCACCACCTTAGAGCCGTCCAATGTGTCGGCGACACTGCCATCGACGGCAGCAAAGGCTGCGGCGGCGGCGTCAGTCGGGGAGGGCGCCCGGCTCTCGAGGGCGCGCGCCGAGACGAGCGTGACTTCGATGCTCGCGGCCGCCGCATCTGCGCCACTGGCCCCTGCCACGTCGGGCTCGATCCAACCGACCAACGCCACGACCACGCTGATGTGCAGAACCGTGGCGGCGGTGAGCGCGGTGGCGAAGCGCGCGCGATCGCGGCGCGGTAAACATGCGTCCGGGGCGTGGCCGGTGCTTGGATGAGGGTCGATCAGGTCATCGGTCATACGGGCGGGGCTTTGCGTCTCGACATGTGTCTCATCGGCTAACTGGCCCGCCCGCGATGGGTTTCGGGCGCAAACATGGCGAACGCAGCTCCGACGATCAAGAGCAACACCGCCGAAACTCCTATGGCGGCGTCAGGACCATAGAGGTCGGCCATCACCCCCAGAGCGATCGGCCCCACCATATAGCCTGCGTCTCCGGTCATGCGAAAGGTGCTCATGGCTGCGGCGTTCATGCCGGGCGGCGCCGAATCAGCGGCGTACGCCGACGGGGCAGAGCCGCCGACGGAACTCGACACGCCCCAAACGATGCAGGCCGCCAAAAACCAGGCGTAGGACGGGGCAAAGCTGAACAGCGCCATGGAGACGCCAGTCATCACCGTCGCCGGCACGATCACGGCTTTGCGGCCCAAGCGATCCGTCAGCCAACCGGCGGGATAGGCGGCAATCAACCCCGTGACGCCACCGAGCATCAGGGCAAATCCGATGACGCTGACCGAAAGTCCGAGCCGTTCGGTCACCAGCAGAGGGATCAACACGAACAGCCCCCCCGTGCGCACGACCGCGTTCATCAGCGCGATGAGGCTGACCAGGACGAAACCGATCTGCCCGGACAGCATGCGCAATTGCGTGGTGAACGGAGGCAGCGCAGCCGCTGGGCTCGTGGGTGCTTTCCCGCCCGTCAGTCCCCGGGTCTCGATAATTGCGAACCAAGCCACCACTGTCGCGATCAGGCTGGCGATCCCATAGGCCAGGAACGGCGCAGCCAACCCGTAGTGTTCGGCCAGAAGACCGCCCGGAAAAGGACCGACTCCGACCGCGAAGATGAACGTCGTTTGGTAGATGGCGATTGTGCGCCCGCGTCGCTCCGGGGTGCTGATGTCGGCCAGCACGACTTGGCCTGTCGTTACGATCAGGCCTGCGCCCGCGCCGGCGACGAACCGCGCCAGGATGAATTCCGGGTAGGTGGTGGCCCAGGCGCACCACAAGTTGCCGACGGCCGAGATCAGTCCCCCGATCGCCAGTGTCGGTCGGCGTCCGAGGCCATCGGCCATTTGGCCCGAGGGCAGTGCGATGACGAACCGCGCCAAACCGTATACGGCGACGGCAAAGCCGATGGCGGAGGCCGGCACACCAAACGACTGCGCGTAGAGCGGCAGCGCCGGCATCATGCCGCCGAAACCGAGCTGGTTGACAGCCACGAGCACGCACATCCAGACGAGCACACGGCGTTCGAGCGGCATGCGGGCCACAGCCAGGTTGCACTAGGGGTTGCTTCGGCACCGTGCGATGGCGCGCGTTGCGGGCGGGATAAGTTTCTGATCAGTCACGCTGGACCATTATCGGCACGACGTCTCGAGTCAAGCACGCGGCGACCATCGGGCTGCGAGGGCAAAAATGACGCGCACAATCCCAGGTGCCGCATTGACGCGGGTCGCCAGCTGTAGACAATCTTTTTCGATCGAGGGGGACTTTCGCATGCCATCGGCTCGTCGACACGGGATACTTCTGGCTTCGGTCGCGGCGCTGGCGCTCGCGGGGTGTTCATCGGGGCTCGGTGGTCTCATCACCGGATCGACGCCTGCGGCCACACCAGCAACCCAGGCGGCGCCAGCGCCTGCCAAGCCGACCGATCGAGCAATACAGGTGGCGGCGACATCGGCCAAAGCCACGACATGCGGCTATAACTTCGATCCTGCACGCCTGCGCACGAATTACCTCGCCCACGAAGGCCAAGCGGGTCTGGCGCCGCCCGATCTGGCTGCGCTCGAGAAACTCTACGACGCCACCCGCGCCCGCGTCGCAAAAAGCGTTGGCAACGCTGACGGCTTCTGCAGCGATGACCAAACCGTAGGCATCAAGAAGGACCTCGTGCGGCACATGGCGGGGGATTACACGGCCCCACCCAAGATCGTCGCGAGCACCGATTGGTTCGGCGGATCGAGTAAAAAGGGATGGGACCCGAGGAAGGCTGTGTTCCCCACAGAAGTGCGCGACTAAGGGATTGCGATCCCTGCCGTCAGCGCGTCGCTGGGGGAAGGTTGTCCAGCGAGTCGATGTACCATTTCTCGGCCTCGACGATCGCGGGGTTCTCGCCATTGGCGTAGATCCAACTGTCGACAGCCCATTTCTGACCGTTGGTCGTTTCGCGTAACACGGCCGTCCAATGAGGCCAGCCCGCGACGCCGCGTAACAGGTTCTCCTTGGAGAACGGTGTGCCGACTGTGTGATGCTTCAAGAGATTGTTGTGCGCCAGCACGAGCAGATAGCTGGTCGTATTGGTCGCCTCATCGACGCAATCCTGCTGCGTTGGATCTCCGGACGCGGCGAAATCCATTCCCGGGCGATCCGCGCTCGTTCCGATGGCGTCGCCGACGCGGCGTTCCATCCAACCGATGGCGTAGGCGACGGCGCGCCGCTCCTCGGCCGGCGTATCGGCGGCCCGTGTTTTCGCCATCAGTGTGGTGAGGGTGGCGACATCGTCGTCGCGAAACCGGAACCGGGTCTGGAGTTTGCAGCCATAGGCATGACACACATAGACCGTGTTGCCGGCGGGTGGGCGGGTCGTGAAGTCGGCGAAATGCGCCGATACCGGCCCCGTGCGCTCATGCGTGCACGCGGCCAACATGGCTCCGACCAAGACGACTATGGCAACGCGTCTCATGCTCACTCCGCAGCAACCCAGAGTGGCGCATACCAGGAGCCCGAGTCGTTCCAAACCAGAACCGTTTGAGTGCGCACAGGAAATGCATTAAGCACCGGGAATGACCCAGGTCGCACCCATTCACATCATCGGCGGCGGCCTCGCGGGGTCGGAAGCCGCATGGCAAATCGCTCAGTCGGGTCTGCCGGTCGTCTTGCACGAGATGCGCCCAGTCCGGCAGACCGAGGCGCACAAAACGGACGGATTGGCGGAACTCGTCTGCTCCAATTCCTTCCGTTCCGACGACTGGGCCGCCAATGCCGTCGGCCTCCTGCACGAAGAGATGCGCCGCGCGGGCTCGCTCATTCTGGCCATGGGGGATCGCCACAAGCTGCCTGCCGGCGGGGCCTTGGCCGTCGATCGCGACGCCTTTTCGGCCGACGTGACGGCCGCGTTGACGAGCCATCCCTTGATTACGCTCGAGCGGAGCGAGGTGGCGGGCCTTCCGCCCCAGGACTGGTCGAGCGTTATTGTCGCGACGGGGCCGCTCACCTCTCCCGCGCTCGCGGAGGCGATTGGGCAGCTCACGGGCGAAGCCGAGCTGGCATTCTTCGATGCGCTGGCCCCGATCGTTCACATCGAGACCATCGATGAGACGATTGCTTGGAGACAGTCGCGCTATGACAAGGTCGGTCCCGGGGGGACGGGCGCCGACTACATCAATTGCCCCATGAGCCGCGAAGAGTACGAGGCCTTCATCGACGCCCTGCTCGCCGCCGAGAAAACCGAATTTCGCGAATGGGAAGGCACGCCCTATTTCGACGGGTGCCTGCCCATCGAAGTGATGGCGGAGCGGGGGCGCGACACGCTTCGTTTCGGGCCGATGAAGCCGGTGGGGCTCACCGATCCGCGCACGAAGGCGCGACCGTGGGCCGTGGTGCAACTGCGCCAGGACAATGCGCTGGCGACCCTGTGGAATATCGTTGGTTTCCAAACCAAGCTGCGGCACGGCGAGCAGAAGCGGGTCTTCCAGATGATCCCGGGTCTGCACGAGGCGGAGTTTGCGCGTCTCGGGGGGTTGCACCGGAACACGTATCTCAACAGCCCCAAGTTGCTCGACGCCAGTCTGCGCTTGAAGGTCGAACCGCGCCTGCGTTTCGCGGGCCAGATCACCGGCTGCGAGGGCTACGTCGAGAGCGCCGCGATTGGCCTCCTGGCGGGACGGTTCGCGGCGGCTGAGCGGCTGGGAAGCGCACCCTGCGTGCCACCGCCGACGACGGCGCTGGGGGCGCTCGTCAATCACATCACCGGCGGCCACATCGAAACGCTGGAGGCTGGACCGCGCTCGTTCCAGCCCATGAACATCAATTTCGGGCTCTTTCCACCGCTCGATGAGGTGCCGCTGACACCCGGCGCGCCGCGTCCGAAGGGCAAACAGCGCGGCGCCGCCAAGAAGCGTCTGATTGCCGAACGCGCCCTCGTGGACCTGGCAACGTGGTTGGCCCGCCCGCTGGCGTGAGGCTGGACGACGGGAACCAGGGCTTGGTAGGTCGCATTTCTCTGTGGCGCGCCTTTGCGGGCGGCGTTCGAGGAAAGCTGTGACATCCCATGCTGACAGCGTTTGCCACGACTTTCGTCGAAGCCGGCAAGCGGTGGTGGGGCCACGACCCCGGCCGGCTGGGCGCGGCGCTTGCCTACTATACGATCTTTTCGATGGGACCTTTGTTGCTGATCATCATCTCGGTCGCAGGATTGGTGCTGGGACGGCAGGCCGTCGAAGGCCAGATCGTCGGTAGTCTGTCGGGCATGATGGGCGCGACGGCCGCCTCCGCCATCCAAGGCGCATTGGCCAGCGCGAGCGATTTCGGCACGGGCGTCGTCTCACTGATGATTGGTGTGTCGACGCTCGTGGCGTCTGCGATCGCCATCGTCATGCAGTTGAAGGCTGCGCTCAATACGGTGTGGGGCGTAGAGGCCAAATCCGACGACGGATATCTGGCGATCGTGCGCCACTATGTTTTTGCGCTCTTGGGTGTTTTGGCTGCGGGCCTCTTCGTCATGCTGTCTCTGGCGGCGACGACGGTCCTGTCGAGCGTCGGTGGCGTCATTGCGCAGTATATCCCGTTGCCGATTGCGGCAGGGATGGACCTCGTCATCTCGCTGGCGATCCTGACGGTGCTGTTTGCGGGCCTGTTCAAATGGCTGCCCGATACGCCTGTCGCGTGGAGCGATGTGTGGATGGGCGCTGCGGTAACGGCTATCTTGTTCCTGATCGGCAAGTGGGGGATCGGCTGGTGGATCGGCCGGCAGGGATTGGAGTCGACGTTCGGGGCCGCTGCGTCCGTCGTCGTGCTGTTGGTGTGGGTGTATTATGCGAGCCAGATCATCTTCTTCGGGGCGCAGTTCACGCGTGTGTGGGCCGACCGGCGCGGAACACGCGTGCACGACGCCGCGCCCGTCCCAGCCAAGGCAGGGGGCGTATAACCCTCAGTTATCTTCCATCTTGAGGGCTGCGATGAAGGCTTCCTGCGGGATCTCCACGGAGCCGAACTCGCGCATCTTCTTCTTGCCCTTTTTCTGCTTGTCGAGCAGCTTGCGCTTACGCGAGATGTCACCGCCATAACACTTTGCCAACACGTCTTTGCGCAACGCGCGGATGGTTTCGCGGGCGATGACCTTGGCGCCGATTGCGGCCTGGATCGGGATCTGGAAGAGATGCGGGGGAATGAGATCCTTCAGCTTTTCGCACATGGCGCGGCCGCGCATCTCCGCCCGCGTGCGGTGCACGATGATGGACAGCGCATCGACCGGCTCTGAATTGACGAGGATCGACAGTTTGACGAGTTCGCCTTCCTCGTAGCCCTTGATGTGATAGTCGAACGAGGCATACCCGCGCGACACCGATTTCAATCTGTCATAAAAATCGAACACCACCTCGTTGAGGGGCAAGTCGTACACGAGCATCGCGCGGGTGCCGACATAGGTGAGATTTTGCTGCCGACCACGCCGGTCCTGGCAGAGTTTCAGCACCGCTCCCAGATGATCGTCGGGCACCAGGATGGTGGCTTCGATCCACGGCTCCTCGATACGATCGATTTTCACGACGTCGGGCATGTCCGCCGGATTGTGCATTTCGATCATCGAGCCGTCGTTCATATGCATGTGATAGATGACGGACGGCGCGGTCGTGATGAGGTCGAGGTTGAACTCGCGCTCGAGACGTTCCGTGATGATTTCCAGATGCAGCAATCCGAGAAACCCGCAGCGGAAGCCGAAACCCAGGGCCGCAGAACTTTCCGCTTCGAACGAAAAACTCGCATCGTTGAGGCGCAGGCGCGACATCGCCTCACGCAGATCTTCGAAATCGGCCGCATCCACGGGAAACAGTCCACAGAACACCACCGGTTGAGCCGGCTTGAAGCCCGGCAGCGGCTCGGCCGTCATGTTCTTGTCGTCGATGATGGTGTCGCCGACGCGGGTATCGGCCACTTCCTTGATCGCGGCGGTGAAGAAGCCGACTTCGCCGGCCGCCAGCTCCGATACCGTTTCCTGCTTGGGGCGAAAAATGCCGACGCGCTCGACCGGATAAGCGCCGCCGGTCGCCATCATCTTGACCTTCTGGCCCTTCTTGATGCTGCCTTCCTTGATGCGCACGAGCACGATGACGCCGAGGTAGGCGTCATACCAACTGTCGATCAGCAGGGCCTTCAAAGGCGCGTTGCGATCGCCCGTCGGAGGCGGCAGGCGCTCCACGATGGCTTCCAGAACCTGGTCGACGTTGAGGCCCGTTTTAGCCGAGACGCCAATCGCACCGGAGGCATCGATGCCGATCACGTCCTCGATCTGCTGCTTGACGCGCTCTTCGTCGGCGGACGGAAGGTCGACCTTGTTCAAGACAGGCAGGATCTCGAGATTGTTTTCCAGCGCTTGATAGACGTTGGCGAGGGTCTGGGCTTCGACCCCCTGGGACGCGTCGACGACCAGCACAGCGCCCTCGCAGGCCGCCAACGAGCGCGAAACTTCGTAGGCGAAATCGACGTGGCCAGGCGTGTCCATCAGATTGAGTTGATAGAGCTTTCCGTCTTTGGCCTTGTAGTCGAGGCGGACCGTCTGGGCCTTGATCGTGATGCCGCGTTCGCGCTCGATGTCCATCGAGTCGAGGATTTGGTCCTTCATCTCGCGGTCGGTGACGTTGCCGCACAGCTGGATCAGCCGGTCCGACAGGGTCGATTTGCCGTGGTCGATGTGGGCGATGATGGAGAAATTGCGGATCAGGGAGGTCTCGGTCATGCGCTGGCGTGTATCACCGCCGGGCCTGGGATTGAAGGGAAAAGGCATCCAGCGCGCCTTGGAACCGTCCGGAGGGCCGATCGGGCCTCGCAATGGGCGGCCGTCGGGCTTACCCCTTCGGTCGAACATCGCGGATGGGGGCGTAGATGGCCAGCGCTACGAGGGCGACGGCGGCTTGGGCTGCGAACGCCGTTCGATAGGCCTCTTCGGGCTGGAGGCCGCCGACGGCTGGGAACAGCCCGACGATCCAACCGAAGGCGAATTGCATCGTCGCCACGCCCGACATCATGCCCATATTGGCCACCGCGACGCCCCGTCCCAGCAACTGGGGCGGCACGAGCCCTCGAGCCTGGGCCATGGCGATGGCGGGGTAGGCGCCGCACAGGCCCATGAGGCAGAAGAGCGCCGTGACCAGCCACAGGGACGGCCTGGCGATCAGCGCGAGGCTCACGGTCGCCGTGATGATGCCGATGGACCCCGTGAGAATGGCCACCTTCATCGAATTGACCCGGCGCGCCAGGATCCCCAGCAGCGTGTGGCCGCTCATGCCACATAGCGCCATGGCCAGCAGCACGTTGCCCCGGCCGATGTCGTCGAGACCATGCACGTCACGCAGATAAGGTGCGCCCCAGGTGCCAGCGATCGTGCTCGCCGCCGACATCGGCAATCCCACAGCCAGCAAGCGCGCCATCCCCATTTGACGCGCGGCGGCCCACACGCCACTCAGCACCTCGCCGAACGTCTCGGTCCCCGTGGCCTTCGGCTCGGCCTCGGGTGGCCGATCGCGCACCAGCAGCGCGACGAGAAGGAGAAGGAGCAGCACGCCGGCCGTGAACAGCCAGTAGCTCTGCCGCCAACCAATCAGCGCGATCAACGCGGCCAGCGGTGTGGTGGCCGCAATATTGCCGAGCGCGGCGAAGCTGTTGAAGGCCCCGCTGGTCGATACCACCCGCTCCCGTGGCAGCCACACGGCCAGCACATAGAACGCGCCCGTGAAAACGCCCGCGCAACCAATCCCCATCAGGACGCGGCCGGCGGCCAGCATGCCGCCCGACGTCGCGGCCGCAAACAGCGCCGTTCCGGCCGTCGTGAAGAGCAGCATCGTCGCCAAAGTGCGGCGCGCGCCGAAGCGGTCGAGCAGCACGCCGGTCGGCACCTGCATGAGGGCATACGCAAAGAAGAAGGCGCTGGCGACGCCCGATACCTGAATGGGCGTCAATTCCATCTCGGTCGCCAAGTGCGGCGCCATCACGCCGAAGCTCGAGCGCAGAAAGAGGTTCGTGAAGCCCAGCACATAGAGGATGGCGAGCACGGGCAGAAATACCCGGGCCAAGCGCGCGCCCGTCATCAGACGAGCGCGATCGGTCGGACGGGACACCCGGTGGCGCCTTTGAACTTCACCGGCGACAACATGAAGCAGAAGCGCGAGATGCCGCGCGCGATCAGCCCGTCCATGACCAGGTTTTCGATGATGTGGACGCCCGCTTCGGCCAGGCAATGCTGATGCACCGGCATGATGATTTCAGGATGCTTGGTGCCGGGCAGAACCTCGAGCGCCATGTTGTCGGCGCCGATCGCCACGACGTCCTGACTCGTCAGCCATTGCGCGCACTCGAGGTCGATGCCCGGCTCGCCGTGCACGTAGCGATCGTTGTCCGTCATGAAAAAGCGGCCCCATCCGGTGTTGATGCACACCACGTCGCCGGCCTCGATGGTGAGTTTTTCCTTGTCCAGTGCGCGCGCCAGATCGTGCCGTGTGACAGGCCGACCGGACGCCAGATGATCGCCCCCATCCAAGCGCGAGACGTCGAGACAAATTCCGCGCGTGACGATCGGTGGGCAGTGCTCGATGCCGAGATTGGCGAGGCCGAAATCATCGACTGTCAGCGCGGCGCTGTAGCCGCCGTACATGCGGTCGCCTTGCGTGAAGTGTCCCAGTGAATCGATGTGCGTGCCGACGTGTGTGGTCAGTTCGATGCGCTCGAGGTTGGAACCCGCATCGTTGGTCGCGCCCATCTTGCGCCGCCGCCGGATGCTGCCGGCCGAAGTGGGTCCCGACTGTATGTGATAGGGGGACTGGTTGGGGGCCATGCGCGGCGCCCCGATCTCGATCGTGTGGCTCATGTCGATGATCTGACCGTCGCGCACGCTGCGCAGGGCGACCAGAGTGCGCTCCGGCGTCAACAGGTGCCCATTGCCGAGCTGATCGCCCTTACCCCAGCGGCCGTGATCGTGAATGCAATTGGTCATTCCTTGCGCCCCGTCGGTGTGCGTTGGATTTCGGTGGCTATGATGACGAGTGCCTGTGCTGGGCACAAGCCGGAGTGGGGGCGGCAACGATGCTGATCGCCGTCAACGGTGCGCCGCGACCAGATCACGGACAGACGCGTGCGCGTCGATCACTTGTCCAACCAGACGTTGTCGAAGCGCCAGTTGTTGTAGAGGCTGTTTTCGTGGTGGACGTAGCCTTTGACGTGCGGGTGCCAGCAGGTGGCGGCGCGGTTGTGATAAATGATCGGCCGCGCCACGTCCTCGGCCAGGATGCGTTCGAGTTCCCACACGAGTTTGCGCCGCTTCTCTCTGTCGGGTTCTTGCGACTGGGCGTCGAGCAGGTTTTCGACCTCGGGACGGCAATATTGTGTGTAGTTCGCCTCCGATTTGCACGCATAGGCGGCTTTCAGGACCACGTCGGGGTCATCGATGCCAACGCCCGAGGTGTTCATGCCGACGCTGTAGTCCTTCTTGATCAGGCGACTGTGCCAAATCGAGGACTCGACGATCTCCATCTCGGTGTCGAAATGGATCTTGTTGAGTTGGTCGACCAGAATGACGGCGGGGTCTTTGTAGGAGGCGAAATCACGGGTCGCGATTTTGAGCTTCAACTTGTTGTTGGGTCCATAGCCCAGGCTCTCCATGATCTTTTTGGCTTCGGCTTGCTGAGTGGCCACGTCGCCATAACCGAAGTGTTTTTCGAGCACATCGGGCGGCATGCCCCATTGTCCTTCGGGAAGCGCCATCATGTTGCCGGAGATCGACGCCTTACCGCCGGTGATGATGTCGATATAGGCCTGCCGGTCGAGCGACAGCGCCATGGCCTTGCGGATCAGCGGGTTGTCGAAGGGCGCACGGTCCCGATTGATCAGAATGTTCACCGGCACGTTGGTCGGCACCAAGCCGCAAATCGCATCGGGCTTTTGTTTGTGCACGTCCTTCATCAGAGGCACGGTGATGTCGGCCACGAAAGTCATGTCGAACTCGCCAGCGACGAAGGCGAGAACGCGCGTGGAGCGGCTCGTCACGATGCGCCATTCGACGGCGTCGAGGAGGGGTTTGCCTTTGTCCCAGTAGTCGGGGTTCTTCACGTGCCGGATCGACTCGTTGGATTTGAATTCCTGGAATTTGAAGGGCCCGGTTCCGATGGGCTTGGTGCGCATGTCGCGCGCCGCGACGTGGCACGGATAAACGGGCGAATGGCCGGAGGCGAGCATCGCCAGCATCGACGGTTGGCGCTTCGTCAGGTGGAATGTCGCCTCATGATCGCCATTGATGGTCACCTCTTTGAGGTTTTCGTACCAGATGGCGCGCGGGCTTCGGCGAAAGTAGTCCTTTTCGATGCCGTTGAGGCGGTGCCAGGTGCACTGGACGTCCTTCGACGTGAACGGCTTGCCATCATGGAACGTGACGCCTTCGCGCAGCGTGAAGGTGAGCCTGGTCCCCGTGTCGTCCCAGGCCCAGCGCGTCGCGAGTTCCGGCACGATGGTGTCGAAGCTGTTTTGCGGCTTCAGCGGATCATAGCGCACGAGGCTGTTGAACACGGCCATGAACGGCATGTTGGTGGCCACCGTCGATTCCTCGTGCGGCGAGGCCGAGGGCGGCTGCGTGGTATTGTAGATACGCAGTGTTCCGCCTTGTTTCTGCGCCTGAACCGATGAACCTGGCATGGCCAATCCGAGCCAGCCGAAGGTCAGCGCCGCACCAATGGCGGTGGCCCGACAAAATCCGCGCATGTGTCCTCCGCATCGGGTTTCTTGTTTTGGCCCGCCGTCGCCAAACCCCGCCCAAGACTGACCCGATCTGGACTTGCACGGATGGCGAGCCTAGCAGCTTTCCGCTGGGCCGGAAGTGGGAACGCCCGCGCCACGCGATGCGCGTGCAGGGGCCTTCAATTCTCGACCTCACCCCAGGTGTCATCCCGCGGTTTGCCCTTGGCATCCAACCCTCCACAGGCCTGAGCCCAGCCAATTCTTGGCCGAGGCCTTCCAGGATGAATTGAAGCGCCCAGGATGCGCGTGTCGACAGGGCAGGGTTTCCCGAAGGCGTGCCGGTCGCTATGGAAGTGGGGCTGCGACGCGGGCCTCTGCGGGACGACGGCAGGGAGATCAACGGCAGGTCATGACGCAGCGATTGAACGTGACGCCCACATTGCAGGCCGCTGATTTCGGAGCGTCTGCGGCCAATCGGCGAATGCTCGGCAAGGTTCTCGTCTGCGTGACCGAGGACTGGTTTGCGCTGTCGCATTTCCAGCCGTTGATCCGCCGGTTGCGCTGCCTCGCGCGCGATGTGGTCGTGGTGGCGCGTGACTCGGGCCGCATGGGGGAACTGCAGGCCCTTGGTGCGCGCACGATCGCCCTCGACTACGAGCGCGCCTCGCTGAACCCGGCCCGCGAACTTCGGACCGTGATGGCGCTGCGGCGCGTCATCGCCGCCGAGCGGCCCGATGTCGTACACATGATCGCGATGAAGCCGATCGTGCTCGGCGGGCTTGCTCTCATGATGGGCCATCGTCCGCGGGCGGTCGTGCACATGACGGGTCTGGGGTTCCTCGCCATCTCCGACACGCCCAAGGCGCGCCTTGCCTGTCGGGTGGCGCTCGGCATCATCGCGCACACGCTGCGGCGGCCCGGGAGCTGGCTGCTGGTCGAAAATCCGGAGGATTTGGCGTTTCTGAGAGCCGGACGCGCGGACCCCGGCGATCGCATCACGATGCTCGGTGGTGCGGGCATCGATCCGGTGGCCTATCCCGCGCGGCCCGATCCCGCCAACCCGATTCCGATCGCGGCCTTTGTCGCGCGCATGATCCGTTCGAAGGGGGTCCATGTGCTCATGGACGCCGCCCGCATTCTGGCCGAGCGCGGGGTCCCGTTCGTTATCGATCTCTGGGGGGAGACCGACGATGGCAATCCAGAGGCCATGTCCATTGAAACGCTAAACCGCTGGAGCGACGGTGCGCGCAACCGATATCGAGGGTTTACACGCGATGTGGCCCGCGTGTGGGAGGGGGCCGACATCTTCGTGCTGCCGGCGATCAGCCGCGAAGGGATGCCGCGCGCCCTGCTCGAGGCGGCCGCCTCGGCGCGTCCGCTCATCGTCACCGACGTGCCCGGATGCCGCCACTTCGTCACCGATGGCGTCGAAGGATTGATCGTGCCGCCGGGGGACGCCACGGCGCTCGCCGACGCCTTGGCGCGCCTGGCAGGGGACGCCGCGCTCAGGGCCCGCCTGGGAGCCGCAGCCCGTGCGAAGGTTCTGGCTGGCTACACAGAATCGGCAGTCGAGGCCGGTGTGGAGACAGCTTATCGCGCGCTGATGGCGCCCCCGTGACCGTTTAGGCAATCGCCTCGGCCGCAACCCTCAGACCCTCGATCGTTGCTCCCGAAATCAACATGGTGCCGATGCGATTGTCGGCCGATGCCGCCTTCCAGTCTTTCAACCGCGCCGTGATGCGGTCGGGCGGGCCAACGAGCGCGATCTCGTCGATCAGGGCATCGGGAACAGCGGCTGCCGCATCGTTTCTGCGTCCACCGAGAAAGTCGTTCTGGATCTTGATGGCCGCGTCGGCGTACCCGAGGCGTTTGGCGTAATCGTTGTAGAAATTCTTTTCGCGCGCGCCCATGCCGCCGATGTAGAGCGCGAGCTGCGGCTTGATGCTGTCGCGGCACTTCTGCAAATCGGGGCCCATCGACATGCGCACGTAAGGGGCAATGTCGAAATGCTCCAGCGTGCGTGGCTTGCCGGCCGCCGCGATGCCATCGAGCACATGGTCGGCGACGAGGCCTGTCTTTTCCGGGCTGAGATAGATCGGCAGCACCCCATCGGCCACCTCACCGGCGGTGCGCAAGCCGGCCGGCGCGATCGCGGCCGTGTAGATGGGAAGTCCCGGCAGAGCCTTCATGATGCTCTTGAGGGGTTTTCCCAGCCCCGAGGCGCCGGGTCCTTTGTAGGGGATCTGGTAGTGTTCGCCCGTGTATTCGAGAGTGCCGGTGCGGTCGAAAATCTTGCGTACGATCTCGATGTATTCCTTGGTGCGCGCCAGCGGCTTACCGTAGGCGCTGCCGTGCCATCCCTCGATGACCTGTGGACCCGAGGGGCCGATGCCCATCAAAAAGCGGTCATTGGACATGGCTTGCAGCGTCATGGCGGTCATGGCGGCGCAGGCCGGTGTGCGAGCCGGCATCTGCATGATGCCGGTTCCGGCCTTGATCTTCGTCGTGCGCGATAAGACCCACGTGATCGGCGTCACCGAATCCGAGCCGTAGGATTCACCCGTCCACACGGAGTGGAAGCCCAAGCGTTCGGCTTCCAGCACGAGGTCCATGTCTGGCCCCCCGACCTCGCCGTCATACCGCAGCAGCAGCCCGAGCCTCATCGTTGCCTCCCATATTGGCGGATCATTTCGTCGATGCTGATGGTGCACGCCCTACCCGCACCTGGCAACAGTGTGCTCGGATCGATAATTCAGTCGGGTAGATGGCGTTCGGGGGCCATGGCCCCGTGCAGGATCCGGATGACCAGAACCCCATTTGGCATCAGCGTGAAGAAGACAACGTGTCGTAGGCACTCATACCGGAAAAATGGCCGCGTGCGCCCACCGACAGGCCATCCGATCCGTGGGTCAAAGGCTATTCGGTCGAGACATCGCCCCAGTTCCGCCTTGTAGCGCTCCGTCCTTGTAAGGCCGAATCGCTCGATCGAGTATTCGAACAACTCCTCGAGATCCATCGCTGCCCGCTGTGTCAGGCGGTAGTCAGACATGACCCGCCTTTGCTTTCGCAGAGTTCCAGATATCGTCGAGGCTCATATCGCAGAGCCCGCTGGAAGCTGCGTCCTCCAAAGCGTCAATCAGGGCGGCGTCCACGAGACGATCGCGGCGAACGAGATCGCGAAGATAGTCACTCGCATCGACATAGCGGCCCGATTGCACCTGCTCATTGATCCAATCGTTGAGGGCATCGGGCATCGTGACGTCAAGCCGAGTCATGGGGCTCTCCTTTTCTCTACGCCCTCTCGCTTGCGGCGGAACGATCATCCATAACGAGATCGCTCCTCGGTCCTCACGCCACGGCCGCCAAATTGCGCAGCACGTAGGGCAGGATGCCGCCGTGCTGGTAGTAGCTGAGCTCGTCTTCGGTATCGATGCGGCAGAGGACGGGGATCTTCTTGGTCGTGCCGTCGGCGAAGATGATGTCGAGCACCACGTCCTGACGAGGGCGCAGGCCCTGTAGACCGCTGATGCTGATCAGTTCACCGCCCTTGATGCCGATCGACTGCCAGCTTTCGTCGTTCTTGAAGACGAGCGGCAGCACACCCATGCCGACCAGATTCGACCGATGAATGCGCTCGAAACTCTGCGCCACGACGGCGCGAATGCCGAGCAGGCGTGTGCCTTTCGCGGCCCAATCGCGCGAGGAGCCGGTGCCGTACTCGCGGCCCGCGAAGACGACGAGCGGGGTGCCGTCGTCCTTGTACTCCATGGCGGCTTCGAAGATCGACGTTTCTTTCGAGGTCGGCACATGGAACGTATTGCCGCCTTCCTTGCCGCCGAGCATGGCGTTCTTGATGCGAATGTTGGCGAACGTGCCCCGCATCATCACTTCGTGGTTGCCGCGCCGCGCGCCGAACGAGTTGAAATCGTTGGGGCGCACCTGCCGCTCGATCA
>JANOKV010000356.1:0-4886 GCA_031419415.1 Hyphomicrobiales bacterium
ACCACGATTTTATCGGCGGCAGACGCCTTGCCCAATTGATCCGCGCCGTGGTCGATACGGCTCGCAGCGCCGCCCATCGATCTCAATGTGCGATGAACGCCGTTGCTCGACGGACGAGCCGCGTCGCCGACGGCAGCGCGATATTCATCGGGCCATTGCACGACGTCGAGAGATCGAAGGACGAGCGATGGCATACGCTCGATGGCGCGGGCGATTATCGCAGCCTTCTCGATGCGCAAACCGAAGTCATCGTCGCGTTCGATGGTCAGGGCCGGGTGGCGTTTGCCAACACCGCGTTCTGCCAGACCTTCGGCATCGATCCGGCGCGTGTTCTGGGAACCACGTGGCGCGCCGAGGTTTCGGACGGTGACCGTATCGAGCCCAAGCACGACATCGCGTCGGGCAAGCGGTCGACGTTCAAGCAATGTGTTCAGACGACACGCGGCCCACGTTGGTTCGTGTTCGAACGGCATGCGCGCGACGGCGAGGGCGCACGACATTGCCCACACCAGTTGATTGGTCGCGATATCACCGAGGCGCGTTTGCAGCAGGAGATGCTCCGGCGCGCGCGCGACCAGGCAGAGGCTGCCAACCGCGCCAAATCCCGTTTCCTCGCCGCAATGAGCCACGAGATCCGCACCCCGATGAACGGTATTCTCGGCATGACGGGTTTGCTGACCGAGACCTCGCTCACGACCGAGCAGCGCACCTATGCCTCCGCCATCGAGCAATCCGCAAAGACGCTTCTATCGATCGTCGACGAAATTCTGGACCTTTCGAAAGTCGAGGCTGGGCGGCTCGAGCTGCAGCGAGCCCCTTTCGATTTGACGGCCAGCGTGCAGGGGGTCATCCAACTCCTCGCACCCAAGGCCCGAGAAAAGGGCATTGGATTCACTTGGCACGCCGAGCCGGATGTGCCGGGACGCGTCGTCGGGGACGAAACGCGCGTACGCCAAATCGTGGTCAATCTGATCGGCAACGCCATCAAATTCACCGACATCGGCGGCATCGAGGTGCGCATCTCGACACGGATGCCACGCGCCCCGGACGGACAGCGGCTACAGATCGACATCCGAGTGGCGGACACCGGTATCGGCGTTCCGGCCGACCAGATCCGGTTGTTGTTTGCAGAGTTCGAGCAAGGGCGCAACGTCTTGGCGCAGGTCCATGGCGGCACGGGACTGGGCCTCGCCATTTCCCGACGGCTGGCTCAGGCCATGGGTGGCGACATCGACGTCGAAAGCCGGGTAGGGCACGGCTCCGTCTTCACCGCCAGACTGGAGTTCGATCGCGAAGTGGCGGCGGACGCAGGCCAGGCGGAGCACCGGGATGCGTTTTCAATGCCCGCAGCGCCCGTCGTCTCCACAGCCCCGCGCGAGGGTTTGGTGACGCAAGCGGAGATGGCGTCACCCGCCACGGTCCAAGCGCCACAAACAATCCACCGCACGATCCTCCTCGTCGAGGACAACGACATCAACGCGCTGCTGGCCCGGCACATGGGCGAGAGGGCGAACTGCCGAATGCTTCATGCCAAGAGCGGCGCCGAGGCGTTGCACGTGTGCGAGGCGCTGCTGGCGGCGGCGGGCCAGCCCGAGATCGACCTGGTGCTGATGGACATCCATATGCCGGCGATGGACGGCTTCGAGACAGCCAGACATCTGCGCGCGCTGTATGCAGCGGCCGGGCGGTGCGCGCCTCCGATGGCCGCGCTGACGGCCAACGCCTTTCCCGACGATCGACGCCGCTGCCTCGACGAGGGGCTCGACGATTTCCTCGCCAAACCGTTCGAGCGCCGGGAACTGGAATTGCTTCTCGACCGCTGGTGCCCGCGCGACCGCGCAACATCGCATGGAAACCTCGACACATTCGTCGCCTGACCACGCCGGGACTAGCCAAGGTCGAAGGACCCTTCGCCGCTCGCCGCCCCACCCGAGCGCCTTTCGGGGTGGGTCCTGCGTGGCCATAATTTGGGCGAGATCGACCCGCCCTATCCGTCTTTCTTTCAGGGTCCGTTCAGTAACCTCCGTCAGCGTAATCCACTCGCTGCTCGACGAGAGCTCCTGTGCAGATCCCAACTGCAAGGACGGCGCACCAATGGATGGCTCTCGTTCCCTTACGGCAATGTTGGCGACCGCGCCGGCGTTCGCCTCCATGGGCGAACCGCTGGAGCATGCCCGCCGTGAGTTGTTGGCCTGGGGGCACGAACTGGCTCGCGCCGTCGACCCCGCACACGCCGGCGCCGTCGATCAGGCGTTGCAATACCTCGACAGCCTCGCGTGCCGTGTCGCCGTCATCGGACAAGTCAAAGCCGGCAAGAGTTCGTTCATCGGCGCCCTCGTCGGACGCCCGAACTTGCTGCCCAGCGATGTCAATCCGTGGACGACGGTCGTCACCAACCTGCACTTCTACCAGGCCGACCAAGTTGCCGAGAGCGCCGTATTCACCCTGTTCGACAACCAGGAGTGGAGCCGCATCGCCGAGAGCGGCGGCGCGCTTCGCGAGTTGACCGAGCGCCTCGTGCCGGGGTTCGATCCCGAACTGTTGCGCAGCCAGTTACATGCGATGCGCGCGCATGCCGAACAGCGGCTGGGGCGTGATTTCTCCGCGATCTTAGGCCAGCGGCACAGCTACTCGACGGTCAGCCGCGAATTGCTCGGCCGCTACGTCAGCGCGGGCGATGAGCAACCGAGCCCCGAAGCCGGCCTCTATTCCGATGTCACCAAGACGGCCGATCTCTTCTTTGCCGGCGATCGCTTGGGATTCCCAGTGACGATCGTCGATACGCCCGGCACCAATGACCCGCTCCTGGTGCGCGACGAGATCACGCGACAGAGCCTAGCCTCGGCGGATATCTACGTCGTGGTTCTCACCGCTCAGCAACCGCTGGCGATCGGCGACTTGGCGCTGTTGCGCCTGCTGCGCGGCTTGCACAAAGAGCGCATTATCATTTTCATCAACCGCATCGATGGCCTGCGCGACATCGTCGAGGGAACGAACCGGCTGGCGGCCCACGTCCAAGCCAGGTTGCGGGCCGAGTTCCCCAACGACAGCTTCCCCATCATCGTCGGCAGCGCGCGGTGGGCGACGGCCGCCCTGTCGGCCGACCCCCAGGAAATCGACAGCGTCATAACTGGCCCCGTACAGCACTTCGCCATGCAGCGCGGCTTCGGCGCGCTCGAGCCAGCGGCGCCTGGCCGAAGGGTTTCGTCGGCAAAACTCGACGCCCTATTGCAGCTCTCGGGCATCCCCGCCGTCACGCACGCGATCGGTCGCCTGATGATGGCTGGGAATGCCGCTTACGCCGTTCGCCAGCTCGCAACGTTCTTCCATGAACTGACGCGATCGGCCGAGACGACAGAGCATGCGCAGGTCCGCTCTCTCGAACGCGCCCTGGGGGACAGCCGGCACGCCGCTCCCGACCGTCGGCGCGAGTTGGGCGCGTGGAAGCAAGAACTCGATCAGCTCGAGGCCGTGGGCAGTCAACTGCAAGCCAACCTGGGGGTCTACGAAGACTCGCTGCGGTCCTTGGTCGAGCGCTGCGCGAGCGATGTGCACCTGCTGCTGGGGCGCTGCATCCAGCGGTTCACGCAAGGCCAGATCGCGGCCATGAGCGACGCCTACCGGCACAACGCCGCCCAGGTTTGGTCGTGCGATTCTGGACTGCTGCGCGATGAACTCCAGCACGAGTTCGTGCGTGTCTATCGCTATTGGGAAGGCAAGCTGCTGCAAGCGGACGATCTGATCCGAGCGCAATTGCGATCCGTGATGCCGGATGCCTCGGTGCCGGGCGCGGGGCAAACGCTCGAGTCGACCGCGCGGCCGCATCTGCGCTACCCGGATGTGTCGGCGCTCGGTCGTGTGGTGGCGCTCGACCTCGCCTCACCCTGGTGGATCGCCTGGTGGCGTGGCCGCCCCTCCCTCGCAAGCCGCCGGACGGAACTGCAACGGCTGGTCGCTGCGGAATTCGACCCGCTGATCGCCGAGTTGGCCCAGGCGGCCACACGTGCGCTGGGTGATCATGCCCAGTATGCGACGCGGCAGGCGCGCCTCGGCACGGTCGATATCGTAAACGGCATTCATCGGCGCAGCACGGACCTCGTCAACGAGCTGCAAAGGTCGGGTGGTGCGGGCGGGCCGACCGGCCTCGAACAGCAATTGCGGCAAGCCGAACGCAATCTCGCGCACTGGTCCGAGCTGCGCTTGGGCCTGTCACTCCTGGTCGAGAAATGCGAGCGCATGGCGCAGTATCCCGGCGCTTGAATATCCGCGTGAGACAGTGAGTTCGATGATGACGGCGCCCAGCCTTCCGGTCGATTTTTTGGCTCGTCTTCGGGCTGTGCGCAAGCTCTTGGTCGAGCGATGCGCAACCGTCGAGAGCGGCCGCCGGGCCGCCGGGCTGTTGCAGCGGATCGAGACCCGCGTGCAGCGCCCGCCCCGGATTGTATTGCTCGGCGAGACGAACAGCGGCAAGTCGACCCTGGCCAACCATCTGTTGCAGCGCGCGTTGTTGACGACGGACATCGTGCGCAACACACGCGCGCCCGTTCTCGTGCGCTACGCGCCCGTGCCGTTCGTCCAGGCCCGCACCCCCGATGGGGCGCCCCACCTGCTGACCACCCATGCAGCGACCCGACCGCGCCTCGATGAGATCGAACGCATCGAAGTCGGCGTCCCGATCGAGGCGTTGAGGGACTTCGAGATCCTCGACCTGCCGGGTTTGACTACCGACACGGCCGATGTCGACCGCGCCCGGCGACTGTGTGCGACGGCCCACATGGCCATCTGGTGCACAGTCGCCAGTCAGGCGTGGCGCGCGAGCGAACTGGCATTGTGGACAGCGCTTTCCAAGCGGTTCAGCCAATCGAGCGTGCTGGCTGTCACACATG